>NZ_JBNPMC010000035.1:0-34357 GCF_050313795.1 Bariatricus sp. SGI.154 | reverse complement strand
AGCTACGATATTTCTGAATTAGGCTTGTCCGAGGGAGCCGTGAGGGGGCTCGTGACGGGTGCTGTTGATGTGCAAATCCTCAACCGCCTGTTGGAACACAGGAATTTTCCTAAGCTGATAGATTTGATACGGATTTATTTTCAGGACACAGCGGCAAAAGGCATAACAGCAAGAAACCAGCTTATCGAGATGGCAACGGCTTCCCTGTCCGACCTGATGAAAGAACACCCGGAACACCGGGCGGAAGCGAAGCAGGATTTACAGCTTTTGAACGCCCAAAAGATGGGGGAACATGAAGCGGAGATTGAAAAAATCAAAAATGTGTTCCTGGCTATCCTGCGGGACATTAAGAAAGACATTGACAACGGGGAACAGCCGGGAGAAGCTGTGACCGCCGCTATGTTCCAAGCCATGCGGGACGCACTGGCGGAACAGAAACAAAAACCGCTTTCCATTGACGATGTAACGGCGATGATAGCTGGACAGATCGGACAGCTTGCACCGATGGATGAAGAAACTGCCGACCTGTTCAAGCAGTTGGCAAAAAAGATGATGAAAGGAATAGAATAATAGCCTGTTATTCGAGATAATAATATGCCATTAGTAAAGCATGACTACCCTGTTTTAGAGTACGATACCGCATCAAAAGCTGTTTTTCAGCCGGGAAATGGGAAAAAATGTTTTCCTGCAAAAGCAGTGTTTGCTTTTTTAGGAGACGAGGTTGAAAATTATGCACATACCCATGATGGAATACAGATAGATGAATTTGAAAGTGCAACAAGACGATATCCTATTTATGAATGTCTTTATAATCAGGAGAAAATATGTCTATGTCCGGCTCCTGTGGGAAGTGCTGCTGCCGTCCAAGTTTTAGAATATTTAATTGCAGGGGGTGTAACAAAGATTATTTCCGTCGGCTCCTGCGGCGTATTGGAAGACATCCCGGAAAATAGATTTTTGATACCTGTTTCTGCATTGAGAGATGAGGGAACATCTTACCATTATCTTCCTCCCTCCCGAGAAGTAGAGATTTCAAAGGCTGGTATAAATGCGATTGAATCTGCTTTAAGCCAAAAGAATATACCATATTGGGAAGTTAAAACATGGACAACAGACGGTTTTTATCGAGAAACAGTAGAAATGGTTCAGTATCGGAAAGAAGAGGGATGTCAAGTAGTAGAAATGGAATGTTCCGCATTGGCGGCGTGTGCAAAATTTAGAAAAGTTACATGGGCTATGCTGCTTTTTTCAGCCGATACTCTTGCAGACCCTCATAAATACCAAGAAAGAGAATGGGGAAAAACAAGTATATCCATAGCCTTAGAATTAGCCTTAGACGCTGTTTTATCAGTTGTTGAGGAGTAAAAATAAATACATATAGGAGTTACAATGAATATAAATGAATTTCCACAACAAGTAAATCAAGTTATTTCAATAGCAGAAACCATATTACAAGGTCAAATATTGGGGATATATTTATATGGTTCAGCAACAATGAATGGGCTGCGTCCAGATAGTGATATAGATATACTGATAATTACTAAACAAGAATTGAGTAATTCAATCAGAGCAGATCTAACAAAGCAATTATTGAAAATTTCTGGCTCCGTAGGCTGTATTGAAAAAAGACCTTTAGAGGTAACTATTATCAATCAATCTGATATTGTTCCGTTGCAATTTCCGCCAAAATGTCAGTATATGTATGGTGAATGGCTAAGGGGAGAGATGGAAGCAGGAGAATATCCGCAAGCCTGCAATGACCCAGATATAATGATTTTATTATGGCAAGCAAGAAAAAATAGCATAACTTTGAAGGGGGCGGAAAGCAAAGAGCTTATTCCCGCTATCCCATTTCACGAAATTAAAAAAGCAATTCGGTTTTCTTTACCTGGTTTGATTTCCAGCTTTAAGGGTGATGAAAGAAATGTGTTATTAACCTTATCACGAATGTGGTTTACTTTAGTAACAGAAGAAATCACGACAAAAGATGTTGCCGCAAAATGGGTAATTTTAAAATTGCCGGAGAGATTTTCCCCCCTGCTAACAACGGCAAAGGAAGCTTATTTGGGAAATTTGTCTGATGAATGGGAGACAGTAGAAAAGGAAGCGATGGCACTTGTAGAATATATGAAAAAACAAATTGAGGAATTACTTAGAACAGAGTAGCAAAGTTAGCGGGGCCAATCAACGGTCAAGATGAACGGCGCATAAATGCGCCGCCGTTGACAGTCCCGCCCGTCTTTGCTGATGGGCAATCAAGGCGGGAAAGCCCTAAAATGGCTTCCCGCCCATTTCAATCTTGAGAGAAGAAACGCTCCAAAATCAGAAAGAGAGCGGTAAATCTGAATTGCGAGGGAGAATGTAGATGAATCAAGGAAGAATTATTGTGATTACAGGTTCGCCGGGAACAGGAAAGACAACAACTGCGTCGATTGTCGCAAAAGAATCGAACATGGATAAATCTGTGCATATGCACACAGACGACTTTTTTCATTATTTAAGCAAAGGAGCAATACCGCCGCATTTACCAGAGTCCAACGAACAAAATTTAGTTGTCATTGAAGCCTTTTTAGAAGCTGCAAAGCGCTATGCCCGCGGCGGATATGATGTAATTGTAGATGGAATTGTCGGGCCGTGGTTTTTAGAACCATGGAGAGCCCTTGTTCGAGAAGATTATGAAGTACACTATATTGTTTTAAGAGCCAGTAAAGAAGAAACTATGAAACGAGCTGTGGAACGTTCAAAATTAGACAGAAAAACAAATGTTGAATTAGTAGAAACAATGTGGGAGCAATTTTGTAATTTGGGGATATATGAATCGAATGTTATAGAAACGACAACCTATTCTATCCAAGAGGCTGTTTTTGCAGTAAAAGAAAAAATTTCAAGTGGAGCCGCATTGCTATCTTAAACGATTTCTAAAAATCGAAATTTCATTTATCAGAGAAATAGCAAAGCCAGTCAACGGTCAAGATGAACGGCGCATTTCATGCGCCGCCGTTGACCGTCCCGTCTGGCTTTGCTGATGGGCAATCAAGGCGGGAAAGCCCTAAAATGGCTTCCCGCCCATTTCAATTATGAGAAAAGAAACACTCCAAAATCAGAAAGAGAGCGGCCAAGCACTTTGAGGGATTGGTCGCCTTGTTCACCCATTCAGCGGAACGGCGGGTGGCGGTCAAGGCCGGGTGTAAGCCCGTTCATTTCAGCCTTGACGGTTGCCCGCTGTCCTGTTACTTTTCCGGGAGTGTAGCCACAACTTCGGGACACTTTGTCCACAAGTCGGAGCGTAGGACGAGGGACGGGGGCTTTCATATACGCCCAGTCTGCTGTTGAAACCAGACCTGTGCTTACGGCTCTACGCCACGCAAGCACAGCCCTGTTTTCCTGCCGCTTCAAATGCCCTTGCCCTCCCCGGCGGCAACGGCATTTTCACGGCAACGCCGACAGAGCGTATAACACACTACACTTTGCTTCGCAAAGTCGTGTGCCAAATGGGGGCGTTGCCCCCTTTGGAAACCCCCACAAGAAAAGGCGGTACGCTACCCCTCCACGGGGCGCATACCGCCTTTTCTTGTTATCCAGCCCTCCGGCTGTATCGGTTGAGCAAAAGTCAGCGTGGGATTGATGTGGTATCTTTATCTAAGTGAACCCCCCAATTCCCATTTGGACACGGACTGTCTGGATATGCCTAACTGCTCTGCCAGTTCTTCCTGTGACCATCCATTCCTTTTTCTTAATAGAATAATCTTCTCCGCTAATATCATAATTCTCTGATCCTTTCTTATCAACATTTCTAATAGATCTCTCAGACGTCTTGCCCATATATTACCAAAAAACCTGGTTGACAACTACCAAGTGCGCTTAGAAATTCCGCACCCGGCAGTTGCAGCTGCTATTTTTCATACCCGGATTATATTTTCTACTGGCTATATATCATCCTTATTAATCATATCATTTTTAGTCAATATCGAAAAGATGCTTTATTATATAAGCGAATGGGAAACTATATAATTTCTTTTTAAATTATTTTCAATCTCATTCCTAATACCATCTTACCAGCGGCAGTTCATTATTAATCCCCTTCGACATCAGCATCTGGTGCAGATCGATGATCCCATTATGAAATGTCGCCGCACAGGAGGCCAGATACATATCCCACATGCGTATGAACCTCTCATCAAACTTTTCCCGAATCTCATTCAGATGCTCCCGATAATTCGCAAGCCAGCAAAGCAATGTACGGTTATAGTGAAGCCGCAGATCCTCTACATCCAATGTATGGAAATCATCCTCCGATGCACAGGAAAGCATCTCCCGAAGACTTGGTACCATGCCACCCGGAAATATATACTTCTTTATCCATGCATCCCCCGGATGCTCCTTAAGCGCACTGATAAAATGCAGAAGGAACAACCCGCCCGGCTTCAAGACCTTACTTACGCAATCCAGGAATAACTGATAATTCTCACGCCCTACATGTTCTACCATTCCTACACTTACCACCCGGTCGAATTGTATCTTGCACTTTGGAAGGTCCCGGTAATCCATCAATTCAACCCTCACCACTTCTTCCAATCCCTGCTCTGCAATTCTTCTCTGCGCCTCTTTATACTGTTCCACACTAAGAGTAATCCCCATGCCATACACCCCATACTTCTTTGCCGCTTCAATCAAAAGAAATCCCCAGCCGCAGCCAATATCCAGAAGCGTCATTCCCGCCGTAAGATGCAATTTCTCCAGGATATAATCCACTTTATTGACTTGCGCCTGATAAAGCGTATCCTCCTCATTCTTGAAATAACCGCAGGAATAACTCATCGTCTCATCCAACCATAATCGGTAAAAATCATTTCCCAAATCATAGTGGCTTCTAACCTCCCGCTCCTGATTCTTCTTTGCTGTCGAGGAGAAAATTAACTTTTTCAATATTCTCTCATCCGTCCGAAACTTCCCCATCTGCCCCAGGAAATGATCCAGCGCATCATACAGATCGCCTTCAATCTCCAGCGTCCCATCCATATATGCTTCTCCAAGTGCCAGTGATGTACTGGTCATCAATTCTCCAATCGGTATCATCTTATGGAAATTCACTGTAAATGTTGGCTTTCCTTCACCAATCAGATATTCTTTTTCTTTTACCTTCACCAGAAAAGGATATTCATCAAATCTCTTCAGGAAATCAATTAAAATATTTTCTGCTATCATCATTCTGCCCTCTTTCCATAATATGCTATGACAGAAGTTTTCCATGATTTTCAGGTTGCTATACAATATTTCTAAAATTATAAGGGTTCAGGGGCCTGATGATTGGGGAATTTTGTTCATGAAGAGTAATTCGTAAGGTGTACAGCCCCTCTCTGCCTGACATTCTTAGGTGTGACTCTTCATGAATGGAGAGGATTCCTGGCGGGATGCGTGGGACACGTTGTTGGATGGGTAACAGATTGGAAGTGGAACGAATCATATTCATGAAATAAACAAAAGTTTTCTTCCTCCCCACACACCTCCAATATGTATCCCCACCAATACCGTTCCACACGCACCCCGCCGGAATACCCCCAATGGAGAAAGCCTTGAGTCCACGGAGATGTCAGGTGCAAGAGCAGGGAAGGTGTGGGCTGTGGTCGGATTATTTCGCCTTAGGCCCCGTTACAGAAAAAGATATCGTCAGTTCGTACGAAACCAGGACCACAAGTCCTGGTTTCGAGAGCATCTGAGTCGTAAGGCCATCAAGGGCTTACGGCGAATATGCCCGATTAGAACTGACGGTATCTTTTTCTGTTACGAGGTCTTGGCGAAATAATCCGGCTACAGCCCACACCTTTCCTGCCCTTGCCACCGTACACCTCCGCCACTCCATTTTCTACATTAAATTCCCATCATACAGAGTCCACTCCCCGATTATAGTTTTCCCAACCGCTTCGCCTCTTCCAACAATCCCACAATCCGTCGGTTACACATTCCAATCTCTACTCCCGCATCAATCACCCTGTCACATTTTCGCACCGCCTCAAGTGCTTCCTGATAAGCCTCATCACCAATCTCCTGAAATGGCTTCTCCACAATCACCTGCGAAGCCAGAAGCCTTGCCAACTGATAATCCACATCATTCTCATACAATATTCCTGCAATAAACGGTGTGTTCTCTTTCTGAAGACGCCGATAAACCGGAATCCCATTTCCACAAGATGATATTACAAGAACTTTCGGCTCTCCGGCAGGTTGCGGCAATTCGATACTTCCAAAACACGGATCAAAAAATCCGTTATCAATCTCATACAATTCCCGGATAATATCCTCCCGGAATACTTCTTCCGGCACGCCGTAATGGGAGATTGTCTCTCCCTTCACGCACAGAATCTTATCCGAGATCTTCTGTGCCAGGTCAATCTCATGCAAAGACATAATCACCGTAATCTTCTCTTTCTTCGCCATCTTGCCAAGAATCGAAAGCAATTCTAACTTATGACGAACATCTAAGAAAGAAGTCGGCTCATCTAATATGATAATATCCGGTTCCTGACAGATTGCTCTTGCGAGCAGTACCCGTTGTCTCTGCCCGTCACTGATGGCATTAAAATCTCGGTTTCCAAGTTCCTGGGCATGGACTGCCTCCATCGCTGCATCCACTTTCTCCTCATCTTCTCTTGAAAGAATTCCAAGACGCCCAGTATATGGATACCGCCCGGTTGCTACAATATCATGGCATGTCATAAGTTCCGGTTTCATACGCTCAGTCAGCACCACTGCCATCTGCGTAGACAATTCCTTATAAGACAATTCCCGAAGATTTCGATCCTCAAAATACACTGTCCCGCCAATCATCCGAAGCTGCCTTGTAATACTTTTTAAGATGGTGGATTTTCCCGAACCATTGGGACCAATCAGTGTTACAATCTCGCCTTTGTTAATCCCGATATTGATATCATGGATCAACGTTTTTCCATTATAGCCCACCGACATATTCTGCATCTGAAAATAATAATCTGCCATCTCTATCTTCCTTTCTTCTGGCGCAGCATCATGACAATCACCACCGGTGCTCCGAATATAGACGTTACCGTACTGATATTCAGTTCCATCGGGGCAAATGCCATCCTTGCAATCAGGTCACACATCATACAGAATACTGCTCCGCCTAAGAATGTTGCCGGAACCACCACCAACGGTCTCGCCGTATTCAGCGCCCGCCGTACAAGATAGGGGACAGCAATTCCAACAAAAGAGATTGGTCCGGCAAATGCGGTCACACACGCAGAAAATATACTAGACAACAGAATCAGCGCCACCCGGAATGCCCTGATATTTACCCCCATGCTCTGAGCATAAGCCTCTCCCAACTGATATGCACCAATCGGCTTGGACAAGAAAAATGTTAACAGAAGCGTAACTCCAACCATCACTGCAGCAACCCTTACATTACTCCAGTTCATACCAGAGAAACTTCCCTGCGACCAGCCATGCAGATTAATAATATCCGAATCCTCTGCGAAAGTAACAACAAAATCTGTAATTGCTGAGCAGATATAGCCAATCATAATACCACCCACAAGCAGCGTCGCCATATGATGAATCTTTCGATTCATCAGCAGGATGAATCCAATCGAGATCAATGAGCCGATAAATGCAGCCAAGATCAGCGTATACGAAGAAAATGAGCCAACATGCTCTAAGAAAAAGACCATTGTAAGCGCCACCACCATCTTCGCTCCCGAAGAGATTCCCAGTACAAATGGTCCCGCAATCGGATTAGAGAAGAAAGTCTGTAACAGAAAACCGGCCAGGGACAACGCCCCGCCCAGGATTGCCGCCATAAGGATTCTTGGCAATCTTATCTTCCAGATAATGCTATATTCCACATCATTTCCACCATGACCGAATAGAATCTCCCAGATCTTCGAAACAGATATATCTACATTCCCCGTATTGATATTCAGTACTGTAATCACGCAGAATGCTACAATCATTGTCAGAAATACAACCGTATACCTGCTCCTCCGTCTGAAATTTTCTTCATGAAAACTATTACTTTCCTTTGCCATTCTTTCTCTCGCCATACTCTCTCATCTTTTTCTTCTGCGTCATCAGAACCACCGCCGCCGCTCCAATCACAATCACTACGACAATTGCTGCCATAGGGACTGGATTCTTCTTCCCTATCGGCAATGATTCCGAGTGAAACGTAAGAACATATTCTACTTCATGAGGCGTACTCATTGCCGTCGTATCTGCGATTACCGTCATCCCCTCATCATACACAAGAACAGGTATCTCGAATACAGAATTCCCCTCCGTGTTGACAGGGAGATACTTCTTTCCATTTACAAGCATATAATCATAATTGGAACTGCTCCATTCAATCGATGCTGTCCCTTGCTTATCCTCGACTGTTAATTTTGCCGGAGAAGAGATAGATGCTCTGCCGCTTCCGCCTTCCATATCTACTTCAATCTCATATGTCCCGTCTGCCAGGTCAATCTCGGACTGTCCAATGCCTCCCACTTTCTCCTGCTCCTTCGCTTCCTCTGCCGCTTCCTCTGCAGAATCCATATCCACTTTATATAAGAAATGCATCTCACCGACATCTCCACCTGTAAGCATCAGATGAATATCCGCAATCAGATTCCCTACAACATCCGTTGCCTGATACAGATATCTCCCGGTACACCATACATTGCCAGTCTTTACTGCCTTAAACTCCGCAAACAATTCACTCTTAGCCAGCAAGTCATCCACCGTATCAATTGGATTATCAATACTTGAATTGTAGATCAGGTAATCCGCCTCTACCGCCGCAGCGTAGAACTCTTCCATCGTCAGTTTTACTGATGAACTCTGATTCTCTGTATTCTCCAGATCATCGAAAGCATATCTTCCTCCGGCAATCTCGATCATGGCCGGGATATAGTCATCTGCCTTACGGACAACCACGGAACCGTCAGTATTCACATAGAAAAATGCCACTGTCTTCTCCGTATTCTTAAAGCCTTTCAGTTCCTCAATCACTTTCGCCTGCTCATCAAAGAACACTTTTGCTTCTTCATCCTTATCCATCAAAGCTCCATACAGTTTAATCCACTCTGTTCTTCCAAGTGGATGCGTCTCATAACTGGAACGGTCAATAAACACCGGAATTCCAATATCTTCAATCATCTCCTGTACCTTCGGCGTATGCAGGATCATCGTTGATTCTATGGCAATATCACAGCCCTCATCAACCATAAGTTCATAATCCGGCTCACTGTATTTCCCCGCAAAGAGCATATCTCCTGTCTCCATAGCCGTGGCTGCATCTTCGATATACCAGCCAGAGGCATCTGTACCTGACAGGCGGATAGCATCAACAGAGTCAAGCGCGTCAAATAAAGCCATTGCAGAAGTTGCCGCCAGATAGATCTTATCCAGAGGCTTCCAAAGCACAACGATATCCTGATCCAAATTCTCAGGCGCCTCCCGCCCTTCCGGCACAACAAGGTATCTTGCGCTGTCATATACATCAATCACTTCATAGCCATCCTGATAATAATACACGGCGAATTCTGTCGCGTAATCCAGTTCCAATGTCTTCTCATAAGTAAGCCCCTCAATCTCAGGTATCTCACCTCTCTCAAAAGTTGATTCATTCGTGTTTATGTCAGAAGCATCGCTTTCTACAGAGGCTTCTCTGTCAGTCTCTGCCGCATCATCTGTATGATCCTTCCCTTTGGCACATCCCGCAATACTCATCAGAAGCATTAGAAGTACAAGAGCAAAACTAGCCCATCTATTCTTGTTGTCTTTTATTCTTCTCATAATAATTTCTCATTCCTGATTCTTACTTCAGTTCCACAAACTCCCCTTCTTCACAGATCTGCACAATACATCCATCCTCAATCAGATAACCTTCACCGCGAAGTTCACATCTTCCATCTTGCACTAACACATAACTGCCATCTACCAGCACATAGAATCTGTTTCCCATACTGTCAGGATAAGTAATATCTTCATATAGCCTTTTTCCATCCAGTATATTCTCTCTTACTTCCTGATAATGGGGCAGAATCATCACATCCGTAAGACCAAGCCCCGGAATCCATCTCTGGTAGTCCGGATCTATGGATTCACCATCAAGTTCGGGCTGCGCGTAAACTGTATCGGCACAGTTCATCGTTCCGGCACTGATTCCCATCACGATTCCCTCATAATCCTGAATCAGTTCTTTCAAGCCAAGCCACTCAAAAAAAGCATTCTGTGTAGGCACATGACCACCCGCCAGGATAATTGCATCGCTCATGGCAATGAGGTCAGCGATATCTGAAGCATTTCGCTCATCACAGACAGCCATATCCGATATCGTAAGTCCATGATAGGAGAATGCATGATAGAATGTCTCCATCATCTCATCATTCATCTCAAAATTCTCCGGATCAGAACTGATAATCAGACACTGGGAATCCGGTTTCCAACTCCTCGAAAGTTCTGCAACGAATTCATTCGCCTCATTCAAAATACACGGTATGTCCAGCCCTTCTGGCACATCGTTGCTGCACGGGCTGCTGGTTAAAAATAATATCATATATATTCCTTCTCTTTCTTTTATAATTATACATTATCGGGCGAAGCCCGCCAGCCGAAGGCATGTATTACGGGATGCTCGAATGAGTATACTTTCAATTATTATAACCTTAATGATAGCCGCATTCAATCATTACATTCCTGCTTCCATCATCTGCCTGACAGTCTCCGGACTGATCTTTCCTTCCATCGGTCCAAATGCGGCCGCATTCAATGCTCCGGCTGCCGCTCCCATCCGTGCCGCTTCTTCGATACTTTTTCCCTGTACAAGCCCCGCCAGAAATGCCCCGTCAAAACAATCACCGGCTCCGGTAGCATCTAACTGTTCCACCTTATAGACGCCAACTTCCTTCACTTCATCCCTTGTATAGATTCTGCTTCCCCTTGAACCATTCTTTAACACAAGAATCTCAAGTACAGGATTTTCAAAACACTTCTTTACAGCAGCTTCCACAGATGCTTCTCCTGTAATCAGAAGCAATTCCTCCACACCCGGGAGAAAAATGCTGGTATTGTCCATCACCTCGCGGATTACTGCATGGATCGAATCGTCCGTAAATAATTCTTTTCTGATATTAGGATCAAAAGATATCTTCGTGCCATCTCCAGAAAGCAGACACATCGTCTTTAATATCTCCTGCGCAAAATCCCTATTCGCCATCAGAGAGCACCCCATGATATGCATATATTTTACTGTTTCAAATTCTCCCGGTTCAGGAGCCCTGGCTTCCACCGCCGGAGTATTCCCCATATGGAAGATAAATTTCCGGGAACCATCGTCAAAATATGTAACGAATGCACATCCGGTTGAACGCTCTTCACTTTCTATCACATGGCTTACCTCGACTCCATCCTTTTTAAGACGCTCCAACAGACATTTGCCAAAATCATCCTTCCCGACTCCGCCTATGATCGCTGTCTTACAGCCAAGACGCGCTGCCGTATCAATGCAGATTGCCGGTGCGCCGCTTGGATAAGGACCTCTAAACATTCCCTCTTCATACAACTGTACATTCTCGCGGTCACGCATAATCTCGACAAGCATCTCACCCATTACCAATATATCTGTCATCCCTGTTACCTCCTACATACCGGTCATTCTCTTCTATCTGCGGCTATATAAGCCTGCGTAGTATTCATTTCCTTTATTGTATCAAACCGACATACGGATTACAATATTCTGAATGAAGATGAATTCCTGTATAAGAAAAGCGGGTACCTCTTTCAAGATACCCACTTCTTCGAACACACTGACTAGCCAGTTGTTCTATTCTTCATCTCTTCTTTTTCTCTTATACCTCAGGGTAAATCCGCCAACTCCTGCGGATGCTGCTGCAAGTCCAAGCAATCCAAAGATACCTGCCGGATCACCTGTCTTTGCTGCACCAGATGACTTGTCTTTCTTAGTTGTCTTATTGGTGGTTGTATTGTTGGTTATATTGTTGGTTGTATTATTCGTAGCGTTATTCTTCGTATTATTCGTAGTGTTATTCGTATCATTTTCACCATTGTTGTTATCACCACCGTTAACATCAACTTTCACCAGTCCCGCAATTGCTGTTTCAAGATCTGCTGCCGCTTTTTCTACATCTTCTTTCGTACCATTTGCCTGTGCTTCTTTTGCCACTGCAAGTGCTGCCCGAAGTGCATCCCAGCCTTCTTTATAATCACTCTGGTTCAGACCTTCTGCTTTATCGATCACGCTGTCTAATACAGAAGTATCAACCGTAGAATATACGAATGTCAGATCTGCATAGCCAGTAGATGCTACTGCAATTGTATATCTTGCACCTTCTTCGAAGATAGGTGAATCGCCGGATTTCACAGATGTATCGATCGTTCCAAGAGTGCCCTTCTTCTCATCCTTATTAATGATTGCTATAGAACCTCTTCCGCTTGCCGCATATGCCTTATCGTTAACCGTAACCGTCGTAACATTCTTAATATACTGTTCAAAGTCAACTGCTTCTGCCCCGTCTGCCACTACCAAAGCCGGTGCCTTGATATCAGCATTGTATACTGCCGGAATATCTTCTGTATACAACTCGAATGTAGTAATCAGATCCGCATATACTTTACCTTTATCGCTTACTGTCAATGTATACAGTCCATTTGAAGCATTAGCGAATGTCAGGACATTGCCATTTACTTTTACGTCCAGATCATTTCCTTCTGAATCTTTTACACTATATACCGGTACATATTCTTTCGGCAATTCTGACATGGTAATACTTGTCTCGCCTGCTGTTACCGCTGCCTTCTCAACCTGTACTTCTCCGCCAAATTTCACCGGCACATAGATATCCTCCAAATCAACATCTAAGATTCCTTTCGATGTATAGTATGTTACTTTATCTATGGTCTTTCCCATCATAGTCTTATAATGATCTGATGCGGTCGGGCAGCCATGTACCGCTGTTGTATACCCTGTACACCATGCAAGTTCAATACCCTTCCAAATATTCTCAAGATGACGGAGTCCATATCCTGATCCATCCGTCGTACTGATAACAACTCCATATACTGTATCACTATTCGTATCAATACCTACGCCATCCAGATCCAACTGATAATCGCCATAAGATGTATCTGTTGTAAATCTTTCTTTCACACCTGACACAGCCGTTATCGTTCCCTGTGCTTTACCAAAACTAAGTTTACCGTTCTCATCTACAATGAGTTCCTTATAATAAGATGGTGTATCATTCTCATTTAATATGTAGTAAGAATAACTTTCGTTCTCGAACAGTGCGCCAGAACCTGTATAAGTATTCGTACTTGTCTGACCTCTGTTTGTCACTTTAATTGTCACAGAATCTTCATCTGTAACTATCAATTTGCTATCTAATTTGTCAAGATCACTATTCTTTACCTTAACAGGATAAGTGATACCTGTAATATCACTTCCGTCTGCATTTACATGATAAGACCCTTTTGCCATGACTCCTGTGTTAGTTCTTGACTTGTTCAATGTTGCAGATGAAAATGCATCCACAGGCTCAGAGTTATTCACTTCTGCCGCATAGAAATCAGCATAAGGAATGTTCATCAGAACATAGGTTGCTCCTTCCTCCGCCTCTACAAGTGCTGCAATCGCTGCATTCAGTGCCTCTGCTGCCGCTGTCACAGCAGCCTGGTCTTCTGCTGATAGAGCAGACTTCGCTGCTTCCAGTTTGGACTCCACTTCACCCCAGGACTCTGGGGTATATTTACTTCCATCCAGTGCCTCTGCCGCCTGAATTGCCTCATTCAAAGCAGAAAAGTCAACCGGCGTAGTTGTCGAAGCGGTCGGAGCCTCCTTAATCAAACTCAACATGGCTTCTTTTACCGCTTTCCTCGTGCAGGTTGCACGGCTTACCGCATCTGGATTATAGGAATTCAACGTCTCCTCTGACGCTGCCTGACCTGATAACGCTGTGTTCATCAGACTAACTGCCTGATTTAAGTATGATCTACTGTCAGCAGTATATCCCGCTCCTCCGGTCACAGTAATATTACGAAACTTTCCATCCACAACATCAAAAGAAACCGTTGCTTCATAATTATCCCAGCCCCATTCATTTTGTGAGAGCGGATCATCTGATTCAACCGTTACCTTGCCGCTATAGGTGTTATCTGCTGCCACTTCAGACCCTGTCGCAGCCATTGCCACACTTGGACAAAGACTCGCAGCCATTGATACAGTCATAACACCAGCCAGAATCTTTGCTTGTAACTCTTTCCTCTTCATATTATCCTCCTTTTATTGATAAGATTTTATTAATAAGTTAGCGTATGCTAACCATTAATCTTAAATTAAAGTACGCATAAGCGTACTCTTATCAAATTCCAAGCCATAGGTACAATCCCAGGAGTATCACGGCCTTAATCACCGTGAATACAACTTCATTTCCCCGTAAAGCATGGATTCCGCAATGTATATTCCCTTTCGGGCATGTATCTACACACTTCTGACACTGAAAACAATCACCGCTTACAGTAACCTCACCTGCCTCCGGCAGTTCCACATCTGCAGGACATCTTTTCGTACATGCGCTGCATCCTTTGATACACTGCTCGCGGTCTCTGTGAAGCGAAAAGAATGGCAGCACCGGGAGAAGCGTGAATACCGCTCCCATCGGACACAGGAATCTACAAAAGAATCGTTCCTGTATGCACATTCCCACCAGAATCAGTAATAGAATGATAAGCCCCGGAATATATCCACCCAGTTTAAAGTTTCCGGCATGTATCATGGAAAATACATCCCATGGGCTTGTTCCCTGCGCTTTTGCGTAGATACCTTCATAACACAGAAGAACAATCAGCGCCAGTACTGCATATTTCACCATTGCCAGTTTAGCGGTTAATTTCCCATTCAATTTGACTGGTTTCTTCTTCATCCTTTTACAGATCCATACATACAGTGCATACACACCATCTCCAAGACTTCCGAATGCGCAGGCGAATCCACAGAAGAACCGCCCGAATACAATCGTGTACAGACACAGTACAAGTAGCACTGCTACGAAGGACGTAAGTTCTACTCTCTCGCCCTCTCCAATCTGTGTGAATATATATTTCACTCCTGCGAATGCTGCCGTGTAGGCAGAAGGCAGAAACAGGAAATACAATAACTGAATCACTGCTCTTACCCATGTATGTATCTTTTTCTTGTCTTTTGCTGTAAGGTTATGTATATCCATCTTCTTCATCCTACTTAGCAGCCTCCTCTAATGCCTGGGCTGCTGCATTTTTTATTCCCGTGGAACTGAATGTCGCTCCACTTATGGTATCTACCTCTGTGCTCTGTGCATCAATGATCGCTGGGATGATATCCTGCGCCATAGACAGATATGCTCCATCTTCGTTGTCGGCAGATAGAATCTGTATCTGTCCAATCTTGCCTCCGTCAATCGTAACCTTGACAGATATCGGACCTCCGAACCCATCTGCCTCACCTGTATAAGCGCCATCCTGATACTCTACGCTGTCCGCATCACCTTCACCGGCATCCGCTGCATCACCCTTCATTATTGCCAGTTCTGCGCTCAGCCTGGCAACCTGGTCCTCTTTCTCTCTGGCTTCGATTACCAGATTATATCCTCCCAAGAGTGCAGCGATTGCCACACAACTTACACATCTTACCCAAAATGTCTTCATAAATTCTGCCTACCTTTTTGCATTCTCAAGCGCCTGTCTGCAAGCCTCTATCATCGCATCAGAAGTACAGGTTGCTCCGCTTACCACATCTATATCATCCAGAGAATTTTTTTCCAGAATCTGCGTTACAACACCAGGCTTGCCGCTTCTTCCTTTTATCGCAAGGTTGATATATCTCTCATTACCTGAATCACCATCTCCAGTGATATCTGCCACTTCCACGATCCGGTCACTCCTAACAGTAATCTTAAGCGCCAGATTATACGCTTCAAAGTCTCCATATTCATCCGGCTCACATAGTACAACCGCTGTATAATCTCCATTGATATACACAATTCCTTCTTCTACATCCGGTGTATCCTCCCCAGGATGATTCTCTCCCGAGTCATCTCCTTCCGGATTATCTCCCGGTTTATTCCCCGGCTGATTCTCGTCAGGATCATCTCCCTCCGGATCGCTTCCAGGCTTATCGCCAGGCGTGATACCATTCGTTACATTCTCAGCCTCCTGTAACGCCTGCTTAATCGCATCCAGGATTCCTCTGGAACTGTAGGTCGCCCCAGATACCAGATCTACGTTCGTATCCTGTCTTGCAACCACATTCTCTGCAACCGCTTTCGCCCGGCTTAAGAATGCCTCGTCATCCTCCGTCTTCGTAATCAAAATCGCTTTTATCGTATGATCCTGAATTACAACTGCAACAGTGATATCTCCCAGATATCCTTCCGCAGTACCATAGTAGATTCCCTCATTATATGGTATCGTTCCAGTCACAACGCTTCCAGAACTTCCTGGCTGGGACGGATTCTGATCTTGTCCTCCATTATTTCCTGAAGAAACATTGGCATCCGAATCCGTTATTGCTGCTTGCTTTAATGCATCCCGAACAGCCTCAATGATTCCCACCGAACTATAAGTTGCACCCGACACCGTATCTACATTCGTACTTTGTGTGGAAATAATATTCGAGATCAACGAGGATGCTTTACTGATGAATGTGCTTCCATCCGTTGTATTCGTAATATCTATAGATGCAATCTTTCCTCCATTTACAACGACTTTCACCGTCAGAGGTCCGGCAAATCCGGTCCCTGTACCATAATAAGTTCCATCCTTATACGCTTTTGGATCTTCTGCCGCACTGACCGTCTTAGATCCCGCTGCCGACGAAGTCGCTCCTGCCGCCGCAATCTCTCCGCTATCCGTCTCACCTGTCAACGCATTCTTTACAGCACGAATAATACCTTTAGAACTATAAGTCGCCCCCGACACTACATCCACATCCAGACTCTGTGACTCGATAATCTTATCAATCACTCCCCTGGCACGATTGAAGAATGCAGTATCATCCGCTTCGACACTCAGCACATTAATCGCCACTATCGTCTTATCCTTAATTTCAACAGCCACCGTAATCTTTCCGGCAAACCCGGTCCCCGTACCTTCATAGACACCATCTTCCAGATTAAAAGAACCTTTTACTGCTTCCGGCTCTTCTTCCGTGTTCATTTCTTCCACTACTGCGTCGCCGTCTTCTTCCGCATAGACCGGCACCGCATATCCCCTCAGCGAACCGATAATGCACGCTGCTACCAGAATTACCGCTAGCACCGGTGCATATGCCGATAACCTCTTTATTTTCTCCACGCTTCATTCACCTTCTCTACGATCTTTCCTTCTCTATCAGTTTTGTTTTTCTACTATTTTCACTTCATAATCCGATTCAAAACTCCCAGCAATTCCTTCACTCACCCACAACACTTCGTCCGTATCCATCAATATTATATCGAATTCGCTGCTATGTGCTCGCCAATACTCTATCGCTTCATCCTTACCCATGATGAACAGTGAGGTAGACAACCCATCTGCCAGTGTTCCATCCGCACTGACAATCGTAACGGATACAAGCCCATTATCGGCAGGTCTCCCCGTCGTCGGATTAATAATATGGTGATAAGTAGTATCATCTTGCTCAAAATATCGTTCATAACCTCCCGACGTTATCACTGCCCGGTCTTCCGTCGACAAAACTCCCAGATATTCATTCTCATCCTCCGGGCTCTGAATCGCTATACGCCATTGGGAGCCATCCGTTTTAGTTCCCAGCACCTGCACATTGCCGCCCAGATTGACAAGACCGCTTTCGATACCACACTCCCGGTAAATATCCATTACTCTGGATGATGTATAGCCCTTCGCAATCCCACCAAAATCAATCTGCATTCCTTCCATTTGGAATCCCACAGAGTGTTCATCCACATCATATTGAATCCGGGATGCATCCGTAAGTTTCAACAATTCTCCAATTTCCTCATCAGATGGCACCCGGTAGTTCTCATCAGTGAATCCCCATGCTTTCATAACCGGGTAGATGGCTATGTCAAATTTCCCTTTTGTATCCTGATACAATTCTAATGACCGCGTAAGCAGGTATTCCACATCCTCCGATATATTACCGCCGCCATTTTCATTAATCTGTGCAACTTCACTGTCTGATTGCCCGGTAGACAGAAGTGCATCCAGCCGCTCGATCTCAACTGCCGCTTGGTCAACTGCTTCTTGCGCATTCCCGCCATATGCCGTAACCGTCATATAGGTATCCATGGCAAATAACTCCCGGCTCGCTTCATTGGAACTTTCTTCAGAACTATTCTTCTGATTACTCGTAGTTTCCGATATCTGACTTTCATTCTGGGATGCATCATCACTATGGTTCTTACACCCGCTGATGCAAATACATCCTATCATGCATAATGCGATCCATAATCTCTTTTTCATTACCTTCATTCTCCAAAGTTAGGTTTTGCTAACTTTGACATTCTAACATTTACCAACTCTCTAGTCAATGATTTTGATAATTGTTATCATTTATTTTGATTAATAATTATCAACAATATCCGTCCTTGTATTTTTCCCTATGAAATGTTAGGATAAGAATTATAATAATTCGCAGGAGGCTACAAGATGAGTTATACCAAACACAAATCAGAAGAATCTGTCGAAGATTATCTGGAAGCGATTCTTGTTTTAAGCAATCGAATTCCAGAAGTGCGCTCAATTGACATTGCGAATCATCTGAACTACTCAAAACCCAGCATCAGTGTTGCAATGAAGAATCTGAAGAACCGTGACTATATAACGGTTGGGGATACCGGACATATTCACCTGACTGCAGAGGGACGTAGAATCGCAGAATCCGTATACGAACGCCACACACTGATCTCTGACTGGCTGATCCGCCTGGGCGTAAATCCGGAAACTGCTGTGAACGATGCCTGCAAGATGGAACATGATATCAGCCCGGAAAGTTTTGAAGCCATAAAAAACTACATTCAAAACAACTAAATGGGGACGTAGTAAAATGCATTTTTACTACGTCCCAAACTAGCATATGTGGTGTACCTAATCGTACTTTAGGGTGTACCCAATCGTACTTTGGGGTGTACCCAACTTTCATCTACCCCAACGCCACATCCAATATCATCATCACCAAGAATCCCACGATAAATCCCAACGTCCCTGACTTCTCTCCTTCTCCTGCATAAGCCTCCGGTATCAGTTCCTGAACGACTACATAGATCATCGCCCCCGCAGCGAAAGACAGGAACCACGGCATCCCGACTCTTACTGCTCCTGCAAGCACCGCTGCCGCCACGCCGAATATCGGTTCCACTACCGCCGACATACTTCCAATGAAAAACGCCTTCTTCTTGCTGATCCCATTCTGCAATAACGGAAGCGCAACCGCCGTTCCTTCCGGAAAATTTTGGATTGCAATGCCAATCGTAAGTGCAATTGCCCCGGACAGAAGCGCTGCATCCTGAAGGTTCTGTGCCGCCAATGCAAATGCCAGCCCAATCGCCATTCCTTCCGGTATATTATGCGCCGTAATTGCCATCACCAGCATAGCCGCACTCTTCTCCAGTTTCAGGCTCTCCCATTTCCCCAACAGATAATCCACCACCAGCAGCAGTATCACGCCAAGCAGGAAACCTCCCGTAATCACCAACCAGCTGATCTGTCCATTTTCTTCTGCGAATTCAATCCCCGGAAGCAGAAGTGACCACACTGAGGCAGCAACCATCACCCCTCCGGCGAATCCTAAGAATCCACTCTGTATCTTCCCGCCCATCTCCTTCTTCACAAAAAAAATCCCCGCAGCGCCAAGTGTCGTTACGGAGAATGTAAGTAATGTTCCTAAGAACGTCCATAGAATACCATACATTTTCCTCACCTCATATTCAGTATATGGCAAGGAAAATGTATGGTTCTTATATTTCGCTATTCTACTTATTTCTTAACAAATAAAAACTGTAAGAAACGAATCAGTGTATAGACTACAAATACAACAGCAATCACCGTCTCAATCAGCACCACATACTGAAGTACCGGAATCGGGCGTCCCATATTCGCAAGACATGCCATTGTCTGCTTAGAAGCAATCGCACTGATAACGAACGGGAATGTGAAGGATGCATAACTTGGGAAAAATGGCAGTTTCAGATATCCAATCGCTTTCACAAGTGCGAAAACATACAGAATCGTTGCTACTACGAACATTCCCATCAGCATTCCATAAGACTTCGGAGTCACTGACTGTACATATCCGGCAATACACAGACTGGTAGGTGCCGCATAGATACAGATTAATGGTTTTGCAGGATTCGGAATATCCTGATATTTCACATATCTGACCGTTACCAATACAAGCAGAATAATCAGTGATACAAAACCAAACCAGAACGCTGCCGTCCCGATTCCCAGTTTCTCATACGCAGGTGCTGTAATGGATGCAACAGCAATTCCTACATATACAATATAGTAACTTGCGAACACCTTTGGCATCTGTAATTTGAAGATAAACTGTATCGTAAAATAGATAATCAGTACCACATGCAATGCAATTGCAAAAAGCCAGATATAATAAGCAGCCGGTCCGATAAACGGCTTCACATATGTACTAAGCAGCATAAGCGCCATAGAAAATGTTCCTGCGACACTTGCCATAATCGGATTCTTCATATCCTCCTTCACCGCCGGGAAGATCATGATGATCTTCAGCAGCATCAGAATCAGCAAAAACGCTGCCACAATCCCACAGACATAACGAATTCCTTCCGAATAACTCTGCAACAGATTGCCAAGCGCTGCCATGCCAAGCATCACTCCGCACAATGGAATCGGAACCTTCTTAATTACATCTCTCATTCTCTTACCTCTTCTCTCACGTAATATATGTAAGTTTCACTTATGCCGTCTGCTCATCCAGATTCGTAAGACCAAGTTCGCGCACAATAATCTCTGCTACTTTGCCAGCACACAGACCTGTAAAGTAGATGCACTGCTCTTTGTGTTCGCCCTTGCCCATATCAAATTCCTTAGTCAGGACACGACAACAGGCTGAATTCTTTCCATTTGCCTTTCTGAACCATGTGTGCAATTCATTGGTCAGTTCCATACATTTTACAACCTTCGGGTCCTTTGGACCATTCTGCTCTGTACGTCCAAAGAACATTCCAAGTGCCATGATTCCCCCATTCAAAGCACCACATAGACATCCGGAACGACCTACGCCAACTGCCATTCCAGATGACATAGCGATTACTTCTTTCGGTACATCCAGTTCAAAATTATCTCTGATTGCTGCCATCAAAGCTTCACAACAGAAATACCCATTTCTGTAGTTGTCCTCCGCATCTTTGATAACCTTCTTAACACTTATTTCCTGTTTTACATTCATTATTTTTTCCTCCTCTACATAATGACTATTTATTAATAGTATAGCATAATATCTTTTTCTTCCAGATATAGATATCTTTCATGGTCATTCTTTACTTATAAGCATTTTCAATAAATCACATATTTTCGACAAAAAAACCATATTTTTCGACATTCATTCTTATTAAAAATGTCCAAAAATATGGTTTTCATTCCACTTTTCGTTGATGCCATTCAACTATCTGGTGATACTTCCTTCCCTTATCGACTGAATCCACTCTTTCACATGCTGAACGAACAATTCTACCGCTTCTCCAGGCTTCTCGCCCTTTCTCGTAATCATACACATCTTCCACTCATATTTTCCATCAGCAAACGGAATCAGCCTCATCCCTTTTTCCTTCATATCATCAAATACAAAATCCACTGTAACAGAAATTCCCCTATTCGCCTTGACCATCTTGTGACACAGACTGAATCCACTCGTCTCAAAGATAATATTCGGTTCAAATCCCGCTGACCTGCAACGATCCGTAATCATATCATGAATCTTAAACTGACTGCTCTCTATATATAAAGGCTCATACCTCAGATCTTCAATCGTAACCGCCTCCCTGTTGCTTAAAGGATGGCTCTCATGTACCAGTAACTTCACCGGAAACGTCTCCAATTCTGTCACATCATAAAGCCCCTCCTCAAAATCAGCAATCGAAAACGCTACATTCCCCTCCCGTTCCCGGAAAAGGTTCTCCACCTGACGATCCGGATATTCCCGGTAATGAAATTCAATATCCGGATATTTTTCCCGAAATGCTATAATACACTCTGGCGTAACCAGACGCAGAATCCCGTAAGCAGACAGCAGATCAACTACGCCATGACTTCTCTGCTGTATATGCAGAATCTCATTGCGCAATTCCCCATAATCTGCCGTAATCTTATCCGCATACTCTGACAGACACCGCCCGCTCTCCGTAAGTTCGATTCCAATTGCTGTCCGTACAAGCAACTGACAATTCAACTCGGTTTCCAGGTTCTTAACAATCTTACTTAATCCTTGCGGTGTCATATAGAGTAGCTTAGATGCCCTCGTAATACTCTGCTCTTTTACAATCACCTGAAATGATGTCAGATCCCGAATATTCATTGCTTTGCCTCCTTTATTCTCCCTCAAATACCTTCATCGCCGGTCATCCCAGACAGCGGTCTTTTCTTCCCAATACCTGCTCCCACTGTTTTTCTGTCAAAAAACGTGGACGGCTGATCTTCTCCAGCATCCCCAGATCGCTTTTCCTACAACTATTTTTCTATAATTTCATACAACTGTCAAGACATACCTTCTTCAAAATATTTTTCAAATTTTCTATACAATTCTCTTTTGACTTTTTGCAAAAAATCCGCTAAAATTATATCAAACGAGTAGCAAAATCGGCGTAAGTCCAGTTGATTTCACTACTCGTTTTTCTATTCGTGCATTCTTCTGCCGTAATAGAATTATCGGCTACAGAATTCTTTTTCTTATGTCAGATGGGAGGTGGAAAGAATGAAACGAATTAAAGCAGCATGTATTTGCCAGACCTTACACTTCATGCTTAAGGAAGATATAGATCATGATCTTGCCGTAAGACTTGTAAAAGACGAAGTGGCTCATTATAAAGCCGGTCTTGATAGAAAGCATACTCTGTACAAGATCGTTGAAGAAACAGAACAGCCTGATGGGTCTGTTATGATGAAAATTATGAAACAATATAATCAGAGCAATGTTGGCGATTATCTGGATTAAACGAGCGAGGGTCTGCCCTTATTTACGTGGCAGACCCGCTCTGATTATTGTTATCTTCTCTTTTCTAACTCTTCAATACGTCTAAGCGCCGACTGGAGATCACGTTCTTTCTGCTCTAATTCCTCTTTCTGTCTGGCATTTACTTTCTTCTGCTGATTAATTTCCTCACTCTGCTGATTTATCTTCTCACTCTGCTGATTTATCCTTTCACTCTGCTGATTTATCCTTTCACTCTGTTGATCAATCTCACTTTGCATTTCGTCAATCATATAGCGTACCGTGTTTCGATCCATTTCGTATAATTCTTTGGAAAACATCCCCATCACCTTCTCAATATTCTGACAGATTTCATATACCTGCTCATACATAGGCTTGAAATCCGGATATTTATCGATTAGCGCTATGATATCCTCCGGTCGGTCGCTGCTTAAAAATGTCAACCACGCATCTAATCGTGTTTCTATATCTTTATTGTGATGGGATTTCTGATAGATGTCAAGTGGAACGAAGATGAATTTTTGCAGGAGTTCCAGTTCAAGGCCTGTGTCAGACGTTTGGTGAAATTTATGGATATAATTATCAGGAAAATCATGAAATTCCCGAGTGCTTTTCTCGAATAATACAATCGTATAGACATTCTTGATGTGCTTATAAGAAAATGTTTCTTTCGTTAATTTTCGTCGTACTGCCTTGTACTGGCGAAGCAGCAGATCTGCAGAATAGCAGGCACTCCGCTGTCCAGGGAAAGCATAGCCAATCTTCTGAATCTCCACATTCGCAATGCTTCCATCCTTTAACTGCACAACAATATCCATAATCAGCAGTGAAGTCTCATCGGCAATCCGTGTATTGTCATTCGGAAGCACTTTAATAATCTTTACCTTCATACCCAAAAGTAATGAAACAAGTTCATCCAGCCTCTCAGGATAGATCTCCGGATTTAACAATGCCTTGGCACAAAAGTCATAAAGCATCTTAACCCCTCTTACTCCTGTACAAAAATCCAGGAATTCCTCCTGATACTTTTCATCCCAGGTTTCAAAAATTTTCATTAATTCTTCATTGCTGTAAATCTGATTCAGAACCTCCTTCCGGCTCCGTATCATCGGAAAATACACTTGCAGTTTACTTGTCATACAAATACCTCCTCTTTCCTTTTTACATATCATAATGGGTAATCATTTCAAAAACGAAACTTTACGAAGCCTTTTGGCTTAAGATTCATAAAGATAACAGATCTTCTTGTATTACAAATATAGAACAAAAATATTATGACTTTATTGTAAAAAGAAATTATGAAACCGTCAAGTTAATTCCATCGACAAAATTTTACACGTATACTTCAACTATCAAATATCCTTTTCTTTGTTGCAACATTTGACATATTCTGCATACCCTAAATAAAAAAGGAGATTTTCTTATGCTAAATAATTTTGCACACCGATGTCATCGTGACTGCCGTGACGACCACGATCGCAGAGACGACAGACGCGACAGACGTGATGACCACAGAGACGACAGACGTGACAGACATGATGATCGCAGAGACGACAGACGCGATAGGCGCGACTATGATAATGACCAGCGTTGGAGATAATAAAAAATACTGTAAACATCTCCATTATGAGAGTTTACAGTATTTTTTCAAGCAGGGGATGAGAGAATCGAACTCCCGCCAAAGGTTTTGGAGACCCCTATCATACCACTTGACCAATCCCCTATATTGTGCTATCACCATCACACTAGATATTTATACCATATACTGTCTGTATTTGTCAAGTGCCAGATTGCTCTGACACTTGACTTTTTTTGCACTTTTTTGCATTTTTACATTTTTCATACTTATTTCGTTTTCATACTAGGGATTTTCCCAAAACTATACATTCCCAACTGCTTTCACAATAGCCTCTGCCATAACCTCTGCTGCCAGCGTTCCGACCACATTAATATCCGCTTCCACATCTCCGACAGATGCAGCATAGATCGTATCCCCATCTGCCATAGTTCCCACCGGATTAATACATCTTGCGTAGCCACATCTCGCCATGGAAGCAATCTTACTCATCTCTGCCTTGGCAAACTTTCCGTTGGTAACCACCGCTCCAATGGTAGTATTTCCCGTAAACATATCCGTCCGTTTACTGATCTTATATATCTCATGGCAGGTACTTACAAATCCACTGCCATCCTCCGTCCGCAATCCGGCAAGTTTGCGCCCATTAGACGGATCAAAGATATCTCCCAGTGCATTTACCACAACCACTGCTGCCATCACAAGTTTCCCGACCTGCACCGCATGAATGCCAATCCCGGACTTGGAAGCACGGTCCATTCCGTAAAGTTTCCCAACCGTCGCACCGCATCCAGCTCCGACACTGCCACACTCTGGATGATTATCTTTAGCATCTTCACATGCCGCATATCCCATATCCGCGTCCGGCCTTACATCCGCCCGTCCGAAGCCCAGGTCATAGATACAAGACTGACACACCAAAGGCACCTTGGAAAAGCCCGTATCGTAGCCAATCCCATGTTCCTCCAGGTAACACATAACGCCATCCGCTGCTGCCAGCCCATAGGCAGAGCCACCGGAAAGCACGATTGCATTCACCGGGTTATCTGCCGTCAACGGATCCGCTAACCCAGTCTCTCTGGAAGCCGGACCGCCGCCGCTTATATCCACGCCGACTCTGGCACCCTTATCAAAAAGAAGAACTGTTACTCCGGTCTTTGCCTCGTCATCCTGGGCGTTACCAATACGAAGTCCTTCCACATCCGTTATCGGAATCTCCTGTAAGATTGCATCCTGTTCCATCCTGCACCTCCACACTTACCTTTGTATCTTTCTATACCGCTTTTAACGCTGCTGCTAAAGCACGCGCTACTGCAGCCGCCACTATCGTACATACAACCGCTTCGATCACTCCCTGCAGCCCTACAAATGCTGCCACAAAAGTCAGCGGATTCGACACTCCAAGCGTCTCCACGAAGCCCTGAATATAATCTGTATTATAGAAGAACAGCACAAGCGAGGACATATACAGAATCGTATTCAGCACCGGGCAGGATAATCCACCGATTGCATAGGCAAGATTCGTCTTCTTTGTCCTTACCGCCTTAAAAATCAACCCACACAAAAGTCCCTCAAGCACCCGGGGTACAATACAGGTAAATGCAGTTCCAAAAGGATTGATCCCAAGAAGCACTGCCCCGAATGCACTGGCTCCAAAACACTGCACCAGGCTGGTAATCCCAAAAGCAAGGCCACAGATGGCTCCGCCCTGCGGTCCCAGGATCATAGCGCCTACCGCAACCGGAACGGTAAGGAACGTAATGGAAAGTCCCGGTGTCTTCAGATACCCCAGTGGTGTGAATGCCATGATAAATATAATGGCGATCATCAGCGCCAGTTCCACCATATAGCGTGTGCGCCCACTTGTGTTTGTTTTTGTTGTCGTGTTTACTTTTGTTGTCATCTTAATCTCCTTTTCTGCTGATAAAACGGCGCAATATAAGCGTTCCCTGTCTTTCAGCCATGTATTATGGGAAAAATAAGCGATAATTACACAAGAAAAACACACAGACTCTTTCCGGTTGCCGCCAAACGGTCAGCACCATCCTCTGCCATGTACTTTATATATGAAGAGTATGTCTTATGATTCTGTGATGCATTTTCCTGATCGCGCAGTCACCTGCCCGATCCTGTGAATAACGCTCGGTGACATTATATCACCGAGCGCTGGTTTTCTCAACAATTTTATTCAAAGTTTTGCTTTCTCAGATGAACGCCATTTTGGATTTACGACTGAATATCCGAACTCAATTCCTGTATAATATAATCCACATCCAACGGCTCCAAACCCGTCCCCAGATTCTCGACCGTACAAGAAAGTACGCAGCCATTATCCAAACTGGTCCATATACGGTATCCTTCCAGCCCTTCCATGGAATAATAAAAGTACGACCACTGCTTATCGCCTTGTATCTTTTCCTGTACTTCATCCACGACTCCTCCATCATCCGAGTTAGCGCTGAGAAGGTACTGTACTTCCTGCTGCGCTGTTGTCATAATCGTCTCTTCACTATCTGTTACAAGTCGAAGATTCAATTGCGTCACATTCTCATTTCCACCTTCCAGATTCTGGAAAGCCAGGGATGTCTCTGATGAATATCCCGATTCCGCATATCCTGCCAGCATTCTTATCTGAATGCTGGCACTTTTATCTTCCGTATACAAGGTAAATACTTTCTCTGATCCATCTTCTATCTCCAGTGTATCTGCTTCTTTCCCATCTTCCTGATCCGCTTCTGCTTCCTCCGGGGAAGCCGCCTCACTCTCTGCCGCCTTTTCTTCATCTTTACAGCCCGCCAGGCTCATACCCAGAAGCAGGACCAGACCCAGCATCGCTATTTTCTTCATATCTGTACCTCTTTCTCTTAATCTGCATTACTTGCCGCAATCTTCACTTTACTCCAGAGATTACTGATTTCCTTCTTTGTAGCCTCATTATATACGAAGACTTCATCCATCTCATTGTCACTCCGCGGAATATACGCATTGATTCCTTCAAAGTCTCCGCCCTCACCGGACAGGTCTTCCATAACTTCCTGATTCGCCGAGGTATATCCTACATAACTTGAATTGTCATAAGCTCCCGCATAATCACTGGCATAATTGATAAATGCATGTGCCAGTTCCGGATTCTTAGCATTCTTCGGAATTACCATCGCATCGGACCAAAGATTCGTTCCCGTCTCCGGCAGGTAATAGCCCATATTCTCATTCTCATCCATGACATAGGTTGCATCACCAGAATAGATCAATCCCAGCGCTTTTCTTCCCTGCGCCATATTATCGATGATTTCATCCATCACAATCTCAGGCTCCATGGTCTGTACACACTGCACCAGCCAATCAAATGCTTCCTGTAATTCTTGAGAATTCTCCGTGTTCATAGAATATCCCAATGCCTTTAACGCCATCATGAAAGCGTCACGCTCTGAATCATAGAGATAGATATCACCCCGGTATTTCTCATCCAGAAAGATATTATAGCCTTCCCGTTCCAGATCCCTGATATCCACTTTGTTCTTATCATAGACAATGCCAACCGTTCCCCAAAAATACGGCACAGAATATTCATTTCCGGGATCATACGGAAGATTCTTCACATCATCTGTCAACTTATCCATACAATCAAGTTTGGAATGATCCAGTTTCTGCAGATACCCTTCCTGGATTAAACGCTGGATCATGTAATCACTTGGCACGAGGATATCATACGCCTCTCCATTGGCAACCTTAATGTACATCTGCTCATTGGAATCAAAATTCTCCATAACCACTTTTGCACCAGTCTCTTCCTCAAAATCCCTGAGAATATTCTCCCCAGTGTACTCTCCCCAGTTATAGACATAGAGCGTCTGCCCTTCGTATGGACGAGAGGAAGTCTTATTATTCAGACCGCGCACACCGACAATTGCCAGCACCACACAGATTGCAGCCACAGCCGGAACCATCATCCTGCGCCCTTTGATCTCATCCTTTTTTGCACGTTTTGCCAGAAATGCAGGTGCCACATTGATGAGTACCAGCACCACTGTAATAATCACAACCACAAGAGTAGAGATGGCATTAATACTCGGATTCACCCGCTTACTCATGGTATAGACCATGATACTTAAGTTCTTCACTCCTCCGCCTGTTACAAAATACGAGATGATAAAATCATCCACTGACATGGTAAATGCAATCAGCGACCCTGATATAATTCCAGGCGTAATCTGAGGCACAATAACCTTCACAAGCGCCTGGCTCGGTGTCGCTCCCAGATCCATCGCCGCATCCGCAAGATTCGGGTCCAGTGAACGGATCTTCGGCATTACCGAAAGAATCACATACGGAATACAGAAGGCAATATGTGCCAGAAGCATGGTAACATACCCCTTCTCCACCTTGAATGTGATGAACAGCAGCATGAATCCAATTGCCGTAACAATCTCCGGATTCATAAGCGGAAGGTTGTCCACCTGTTCCATGATATCACGAATGATCTTCTTAGACTTGCTCAGACCAATCGCCGCAATCGTACCTACTACCGTCGAGATCAGCGTAGCAATGATCGCTACACTGAAGGTCGTATACAAAGATTCCATCATATCGTTCGATTCCAGCATATGCTGATACCAGCGAAGAGAGAATCCGGTAAAACTTGTCAGAGACTTCCCTTCATTAAACGAAAAGATGATCATGTATACAATTGGCAGATAGAAGAATACAATCATCAAGATCATCAATATCTTTCCAAAAGGGCGATTTCCTTTTTTCATAATGATTATTCCCCCTTTCCACCTTGATTCCTAAGTTCTATCCTACGGACTGCCATCATAAGCAGCATCATGATCACTGCCATAATCATAGAGATGGCACTTCCAAAGTTCCATTCACCTACCGTGATAAACTGATTCTCAATCAGGTTACCGATCAGGAAGTACTGTCCTCCACCCAGAAGTTTCGGGATGAAGAAGGAACTGACTGCCGGCAGGAACACCAGCGTAATTCCGTTAATGACACCTGGAAGCGATAACGGCAGAGTCACACGCAGGAATGTCTGCGCAGGCGCTGCTCCCAGATCCGCACTTGCCTCCAGCAGAGAATGATCCATCTTGCACAGTGCCGTATTAATCTGAAGAATCATAAACGGCAGGAAATTATATACCATTCCCAGAAGAACCGAGCCTTCCGTATACAACAATTCTGATCCATTCCATCCAAAGAAATGAAAGATCTTCCAGATAAGCCCTCCTTCGCTTAGAAGACCAATCCACGCATAGGTTCTCACCAGCATATTAATCCACATTGGAATCGTAATGCAAAGAACCAGGATATTCTGCACCTTCTCTTTACACCGGGCGATATAATATGCCACCGGATAGCCGAGAATCAGGCAGATCACAGTCGTTTTAACCGCAATCAGGATCGAACGCCAAAGGATAATCAAAAAATCCGGGTCGGTAAAGAATTTGACGTAATGATCCAGCGTGAAGGAAAACGAGATGATGGTATTCCCCAGCTCTGTCACTGAATACAGTGCAATCAACGCCATCGGAAGTACCAGCATAATCGCCGCCCACACGATATACGGAATTGCCAGTTGTGAAAATCGTTTCATCTAGAATATCATCCTCGACATAACATGGATATCTTCCGGGAAGAATGTCAGTCCGACCTCCTGACCTTCCTCCGTATAGTCTGTCGTATGAATCTTAAGTTCACGTCCTGTCGTAGAAAAGGTAATCTTGTAGACACCCTCTGTCACAGTCTCCGGATCAAAATCATAATCTACATTGATGTCCACACTCTGATCCTCATCACTTAATTTCCATCCCTGTGCATTCGCCCAGGTCTTTAGATCCGTATCCAATGCCTGTGATTCCGTGATTTCATCCACCGTCTTGAGGAAATTGAATGCCATAACCGCCTCATTCGCCTTCTCATTCTTAACGAATGGCTGGTTGACTACAAATATGGTACGTTCAATGCATGTTCCATTCGAGGTAGAGAAGGTAACCGGATACTGTCCCTCCTCCTCCAGAAGGTCATATTCGATCTTCGCGATGGAGATATAATCATCCGTCTCCGGATCCCACGCCTGTGCATTAGAGCGGGCAATAATCTCCTTATCATCCAACTCCTTTACATCCTCCAGATCCACGTAGAAATTGTTCGCACTGATCTTCTCCTTGCCATCCTCACTGGTCACATCATGATTCCTGATTACCCGCATATTCACCGTTACACTGGTACCAGGCACCGTCTCTACGATAATCTCGTAATGAACGCCTTTGAACAGAACACTTAATACCTCTCCGGTCAATTTGCCATTCTTCACATCCACGATATCAATGTCCTCCGGTCGTATCACGACATCTACCGGTTCATTTTCCTTGAATCCGAAATCAACACAATCGAATGTAATGTCATCAAACCGCACCTTATAATCCTCCAGCATGACTCCCGGAAGAATATTACTCTCTCCAATAAAGTTGGCAACATATCGATTCGCAGGCTCGTTATAGATCTCCTGCGGCGTTCCCACCTGCTGGATCTCACCATTCTTCATAACCACGATTTTATCAGACATCGTAAGCGCCTCCTCCTGATCATGTGTTACAAAGATAAATGTGATTCCTACTTCCCGCTGGATACGCTTCAATTCATACTGCATCTCTTTTCTCAGTTTCAGATCCAGAGCAGCCAGAGGCTCGTCCAAAAGCAGAACCTTCGGTTCATTCACCAGCGCTCTTGCAATTGCAACTCTCTGCTGCTGACCACCGGATAACAACGTTGTATTCTTATTCTCATATCCTTCCAGACCGATCAGTTTGAGCATCTTCATAACCTTCTGCTCGATGACATCCTTACTCATCTTCTTAATCTTCAGTCCAAACGCAATATTCTCATACACACTCAGATGTGGGAATAATGCGTACTTCTGGAACACAGTATTCAGTTCCCTCTCATACGGAGGCTTCTGGCTGATCTCCTCTCCATCGAAGATTACCTTTCCCTCATCTGCCTCCAGGAATCCTCCAAGAATCCTTAAAAGCGTAGTCTTCCCACATCCGCTGGGTCCCAACAGTGTTACAAATTCATTCTCATAGATATCAAGATTCACACTCTTTAAGACAATCTGTCCGTCAAAAGTCTTCACAATATCCCGGAATTCAATTAACTTCTTTTGTTCCATTTATCACCTTCTCCTTCCCCTGTATTTCAAAATACTTACTTCATGTCGCCAGCACTTTACTCGACATATTTCGACAATTAAAACATCGGAGGTGTCGTAATCCACAGTACCTTCGCCTCACCACTCCCATGATTATACAGATAATGACTTCGCGATCCATCCATATAGAATGTCTCCTGCGCTTTCAGTTTGTACTTTTTACCACCGCGCACTAACGTCACATTTCCTTTCAACACATAACCGAATTCTTCTCCCTGATGTGCCAGTAATTCCTGACTTCTTGTATGAGGCTTAAGCGTCAGGAGGATTGGCTCCATCTTATTTCTCTGTGCATTCGGAATTACCCATTCTATCTTATAATCATCCTGCTCATCCTCAAAGAAATCTTGCTTCGAGAATACAATCTGCTTCTCCTCTTCTTCATGGAAGAACTCCGACAGATTCGTTCCGAGTGCCTCCAGAATATCCGCTAAAGTTGCGATACTAGGTGTTGTCAGATTCCGCTCTACCTGAGAGAGGAACCCCTTCGTCAATTCACTCCTCGAAGCCAGATCATTCAGCGTGAGATCATTTTGAATACGTAATTCCTTCAGTTTTTTACCGATATCCAAGATTACACCTCCTCTGATCGGGTTTTCTATTACTATACTTTTTTTTTATTATCAAACAACTATATATTATACATAAATATATATGTTTTGCAATACTAAAAAAAATATTTAGAAATATATTGCAATAGACATAGTTCTGATACAGGGCATATCCAGCATAAATGATCCAACATTCTATAATTCTTCCTTGCAACATTTCCGCAAACACGCTATAGTGATATTAAAATAAATCTGGAAAGGAATTATTATGATATTAGAGAATAAAACCGTTCTTCTCGGAGTTACCGGAGGAATCGCAGCATATAAAAGCGCATCCCTTGCAAGCATGCTTGTAAAATCAGGTGCCGAGGTTCGTGTCATCATGACCGAGAACGCTAAGAATTTCATCAATCCGATTACCTTCGAATCTCTGACCGGACACAAATGTGTGACTGATACTTTCGATCGTAATTTTGAATTCAAGGTAGAACATATAGCACTTGCCCAAAAGGCTGATGTCATTATGGTAGCACCTGCCACAGCCAATGTCATTGCCAAACTGGCTCACGGCATTGCAGATGATATGCTCACTACCACCATTCTTGCGAGCAAAGCGCCGAAGATTATTGCGCCTGCTATGAATACCAGAATGTATGAGAATCCTATCACTCAGGATAACCTAAGTCTATTAAAGAAATATGGCATGGAAGTTATCACTCCGGCAAGCGGATACCTTGCCTGCGGGGATGTTGGAGCCGGTAAGATGCCGGAGCCTGAGACACTGTATGAGCACATTATCCGATGCTGTGCCTATGAAAAAGATATGAAAGGCCTAAAGGTTCTCGTAACCGCCGGACCGACCCAGGAACCTCTCGATCCGGTTCGCTATATTACGAACCACTCTTCCGGAAAGATGGGATACAACATAGCGAAAGCCTGTATGCTAAGAGGAGCAGATGTGACGCTGGTAACCGGCAAGACAGCCCTCACACCTCCGATGTTCATGGATGTTGTTCCAATTACAACGGCGAAAGATATGTTTGATGCTGTTACATCCAGAAGTGATGATATGGACATTATTATCAAAGCTGCTGCTGTTGCCGATTATCGTCCAAGCCATGTAGCAGATGAAAAAGTAAAAAAAGCAGATGCCGAATTATCCATTCCATTGGAACGTACAGATGACATCTTAAAACATCTCGGAGATCATAAGAAACCAGGACAATTCCTCTGCGGATTCTCCATGGAGACGGAAAATATGCTGGAAAACTCCAGGAAGAAATTAACGAAGAAAAACCTGGATATGATCGTTGCCAATAACCTTAAGGTGCAGGGTGCCGGATTCGAAACCGATACAAACATCGTCACACTGATCACCAAAGATGCAGAGACCACACTTCCAATCATGGGAAAAGATGAGGTTGCCTTCCGTCTGTTAGATCAGATATTAGCACGGAGGAAGAATTAGATACACACCAAAAAGATACAAAAAAAGGAGAATGAACAGATGGAAAGAGATTTTAAACAGATTGAACAGGATGTACGGCAGGTCATCGAGATGAATGAAACGGGTAAAGATATCGAATATATTACATCTACTTTGGATCTGTCTGCCGATTATGTGAATATTATCCTGGCCTGCGCGCAGGGATTCACAGAAGACGATCATCCGACTGCTATTGCACATTTAGTTGAGATGAGTCTATAATCTATAGATAGTCTTGTAACTTATGAAATAGAAAAAAGCAACTAATTCTCATTAGTTGCTTTCAATAATTATATACCCTGAAAACTGCATATAAGAAATACTCTTCATCCGC
>NZ_JBNPMC010000034.1:0-37919 GCF_050313795.1 Bariatricus sp. SGI.154 | reverse complement strand
ATCTGGTATCCGATTACTTTCCTCAAATTAATATTCTTTACACTATTAAAAATATTAACATCCATTACATCACTGGTTTTTCGAAACTGCGCAATCAGTTTCTTCATCTCATCTCTCTTAGATCCTCTTCCGCCTCCGCAACTTACACAATTTTCTGTAAAACGACAGGCGCATTGAATAAAATATAATCCATTGGAATCCCTCCAGGATTGAATTGCGTCTTCCCTCACGAGGTACAATGGACGTATTAATTCCATTCCTTCAAAATTCTGACTATGAAGTTTTGGCAACATAGTTTCAATCTTTCCACTGTACAGCATGCCCATCAGGATTGTCTCGATTACATCATCAAAATGGTGTCCCAGAGCAATCTTATTACATCCCAGCTCCTTTGCCTTTGAATACAAATATCCTCTTCGCATCCTTGCGCAAAGATAGCACGGATTCCTATCAATAGTTGCCACCGTATCAAAAATATTTGTCTCAAATACAGTAAGCGGTATACCAAGAAGTTTTGCATTATCTTGAATTATTTTCCAGTTATCTTTATTATATCCAGGATTCATAATCAAGAATGTTGCATCAAAATTGATCTCGCCATGTTTTTTCAGTTCTTGTATTAATTTTGCAAGAAGCATGGAATCCTTACCTCCAGAAATACAGACTGCCACCCGATCCCCTTCCTGAATCAATTGATATTCATTCAAAGCCTTGGTAAAAGCCCGCCAGATTGTTCGCCGATATTTTTTGATAATGCTGCGTTCGATCTCTTCTTTCTTCTTCTCTTTTTCTTTCTGAGAATCCTCCTGCATGAATCTGGATAGAGACAAACGCAAGTAAGCACGATAGCCACCCTCCACATTAACTGCACGATAGCCCTCATTCACCAGTTCTTGTACATATTCCTGACTTCTGTCCCCAGTATGACAGATCAGATAGATGGTTTTGGTCACGTCCAGTTCCTTTTTATGTGCTTCCCATTCATCCATCGGGATATTCACTGCTCCCGGGAACGTTCCCCTTTGAAACTGCTCATTTGGACGAATATCTACAACAATCCTTTGATTAGATTCTATCTTCTCTAGTTCTTCTACTGTAATTTCCCACATAATTCTAATCCTCATAATTTCTAGCAAGGTTTTTTATCACTTCTCCACTAGGATCAGTCCGACGACTATCGGGACAACTGCCACACTGCCTGAAAGGTCTCTTCTCTCGATATATTTATGCTGTTCTTCCGATGAACAGTTGAAATGAGTTCTGCAGCTAATGGACATATCCTCCAGCAGTCGTCTCGGATTTTCCTCAGAACACACGACTTTCAGTTTTCTTATGCCATGTTTCTTCAGTTCCCGCCTCATGACCTTTGCCAGAGGACACATCCTAGTCTGACAGATATTAGCAATGCAGAATACACTTGCATCCAGCTGATTACCGGAACATTTTTCTTTTGGGTCTGCTTGAACTCATATCTGAGAGAATGTATTAGTTCTTACAACAGCTTTTATCGTGACCTTTTTCCTTTGCATTTTTATGGCACGCATATTACCATCTAATCCCTATCAAGTCAATAGGTTTATCATGTTAATGTGGCACATTTCAACGAATATCTCTTTACACCAATTCGTGATATGTCCTAATACACTTCAGTACTTCAATTCTCAACTCCTGATACAAATCCTCATCAAATCTTCCATTAATCAAAGAGTTTTTTATTAATAGAGGCCGAAACATTTCCAGTATCTGCAATATTGCCTCCTGATCTCCCATCTGTGCTCGAAATAGCACCTCCTCAAAATTCATGATTTTTCACCTCCCATCCATTTTCTAATCTTACGGATTGCATAATAATAAATTCCTTTCACCTTGTAAGGTGGCAAACCATTAATCTGGCTTATATCATCAAACGTCCGTTCTTCAAACACATGCTGATAGATCAGTTTTCTCTCATCCTCGCGCAATAAGAGTAATGCCTCGACAAGTTTTTGATCCCTCATCTCGTCCCATTCAGGATAGCACCCATCTACCTCTCTCATTAACAGTTCTTCACGATATTCCATCTCCAGACTCTCTTCTACCAAAATGCTATTTTCTTCCATTATCAGATTCTCTGCCGGCATTTCATTACTGTTAATCCTCAGCATTTTTCTCAAATAATTTTGTCTGGTTCCCCGGATCTGTGCCAGTATGTATGCAGTAAATTGGTTTTTTATTTTCGAACCAGTATAAGTATGTTCATCCATTTATTTATCCTCCTGTATTCTGATTTCATTTTTCTTTTGAAATCCCAGAAGGCGGGGACCGACACCGAATTCCATTGTTCGATAATATTCGACAAACAAAAAGAAAGTCGAATTGGCTATTACCTAATTCGACTTTCCATATTATCCATACTATTTTATGTGCTAAACCACATGTTATTAACGCATATTCCGCATACTCACCAGAAGGGTGTTCCACATATTGGTATAAGATTTTTTTAATAAATTCTTGCTATGTCTATACCGATCTGTGTAACTCAATCAGACTCTTCTCCCAAATAACATTCTTATTCTCTATTCACTTCACGCATTATATCGCTCTAGTTCACGCAGCATAACACATTTCATATACTGCCGAACTAGAGTAAAATATATGCATTAAGTGAGGTGATGAAAATGATGGTTAAGAAATTGCTCGGAGATCTGGTCAAAGAAGAGCGCCTTCGCAGAAATCTTTCACAGAATACTCTAGCTGAGAATGTGCACGTTTCGCTACGCACAATATCCGATATTGAAAACTATAATGCTAACCCCAGACTTGAAACTCTGAGTCTATTAGCCAAATACTTGAATATTTCGCTTGATTCCGTCATCTTCCACGACAATCCACCTGCAGATCCTTATATCGAACAGATCATTTATGAATTAAATGATTGTACAGATGAAGAAAAACAACTGGCTTTACATACGCTCCGTGGACTCCTTGAAGGTCTCCGAAAACAAAAGTAATTCTTTTCATTCTCCACTTCACCATTGTTTGATTATAGAATGGCCATTTATGAGCGACTTATGAGCCAGTTATGAATGACTTATGAATTGAAAAACTTTTCGACAAAATTCGAAGCAGCCCAATCAAGGGCTGCTTCTTTTCTATATACCTCGGAATGCATCCAATGCATTTGAAATATTTCTTATAATATGATCATCAAGAACAATCGGTTCCTCTTCTGAACCAGACAGATCCATGACTTTCTCATCCGGAGCTGCCCTTTCTTCAGTGACATATTTCTTTTCCGAGATTGCTTCTTGAATCTCTTTCTTTACAATTGTTTTAATCAATGGCAGTAGGAAAGACTTGTCCGGATTCAAAGAATCAGTTTCTTTTCCCTCGCCAAGATAATGAAGTACTGCGCTGGCAATGAAATCCGCCTTATCTTCCGTATTATTTAAAATCTCAACGACTTTTTGATGGGAAGCATTATTCTTCTTAAATCCAATCGTGAATTTATTGGGGTTCTTTTTTGTCACAACAATCACTTCCCATTCTATTTGCTGCTTTCATACATACGATACAGAAGATCATACCCTTTTGCATTGGCACGTAGGTCATCAATGAACAGATAACGTCCCAAACGGTCTGATTTCTCTAAAAATCGCCTGAGCAGAATAGAGCCGCCGCCAATGAAAACGGTATAAGCAGATTTCGTATCCACACCTCGTTCACGAATACTATTCAGAAGATCTGTGACATAGTCCTGTACCATATTCTCAACCGCCCGGACTACATACTCATCATAAAACTCTGTTTTCCCACGAATGATACTTTCCACATCTATTTCTTCCAGCAGCATGTCATATTCACTGTTGACTTTGGAAATGATCTCATTACACATAGTAATGATGCCCTTTTCCAATGAATCACAGTAATCCATATCTGGCTTTCCTCTTCTTAATAGCAGATAATCTGTTGTAAATCCCCCAATATCAATTCCTACTGCTTTCGGGGCTTCCCCAATCTTATCCATTTTTGTCATCATGGCAGCTAAATCCTGCACAAAAGCCCTCACATCTTTCATACACAGATGATATTCCTTTCCACAGTATTCCACCTGAAACACTTTTCCATCACCCTTAAAATATTTTTCATACCTGTCATACAGCTCCTTGTAATGCTTTGGCGGAAGTCCGATTGGAAGTTCAATCTGAATCACATCATCTGGCTGAATTTGTGTCTTGTCTTCCAATTCCATAGCAATTGCAAATAATGTAAGCACAAAAAATCGGGAGTCTGAAGTCTTATCCCTTTGATATGGGATACGGCGTTCGCTGAGCGTATAATACTTGTCCTGATACCGCAGATATACCTCGCCCCTAGCAGGCTTCTTATCCATTTCTGTCAGTCCTGTCGTGAATACATGATTACAGGTCTTCATATTACGGTTGCCCTGATCTACGGCTACTCTTAATTTCTTAATCATAAATGATCACTCCTTTTTTTCTTTCTACTTACTCTGTACGTACTACCTACGTAAAACGCAACCACACCCTCAAAAAATGTGAAAAGGCACCAGCAATAGCTGCCGATGCCTTCATTCATTATACATCTTTATGTTCCTCTCCAGTTTTCCATGCACCAGGTATCGATAATTTCGATCCGAGTTGACACAGGTAGAAAGCGTAACGATATGATCCGTATCCGTAACTTCCGTTCCTGTATCATAGGCAGCGTAGGATATAATCTTTTCCAAAAAGTCTTGATAATCTTCCAGTTCTGGAAATCGGTAAGTGAAACCCACACTTCCTGTCATTCCCGCATAGCTGGATACGATCCGGTACTCTAAGATGCCGTCCGGAAGATAGATATAAAAGCAAGGATACTTCTCAAATAACGATTTTTCCTGATATCTGTCCAACGTTCCGAACATACTTCCATTCTTCATATTATGCCCATACACAATCGTATTACTGTCCGTAAACTCCGGCTGGTTATGATAGTCGATAAAGATACTGCCATTCTTGTTTTCCTTCCCATCAAACATATGATGCAGATAGTAAGAATTGTCCTTTCCCTGCACAACCGGATAACTAATGTCCAGTGCCGGTATCTGGATCCATGCTACCACATCCGGATTCTGAGCCTTTAATCCTTCAAAATCTACCTGAAGGAACGTAAATCCTGAATCATCTTCTGGATCCGGATCATTTTTACCCTGCTCATCTGTTTCTGGATCCTGTACGTACTCCATAATTTCTTCATACGTACGATCGCCTTTCTGATACTCCAGAAAAATTCCTATTAATTTGCCTACGGCAAATATAAATATAATGAACGATGCAATCATCATAAACAGTAGTGGTACATTTCTTTTGCCTTTCATAAATCTTCTCCTTTCAAGAAAGACCAGAGCAGAATACTCCGGTCCTCCAGTTTCTATAATCTTTGAGACATTTTATCTGTCTGATTTATGTACAAATCATAATATAGATCATCAATTCCTTTGATTTGTCCACGCCATTCTTTGTTTTCATCCGTATTCCAAAGCATGCGCTTCACCGGTAATGAGCATTCCCTGCAAAGTTCGTACAGTTTCCTGCACCCACTTTGAATGATTTCCCTTTTTTTTACCTTATAAGGACACTCTCCAATCCTGTTACTCTGCGTGCATTCGCTGCATTTACTATACTGTCTATCACAGACAACCGGCATCTTCTTGTCCATGTCATAAGTCTCATACACAAGCTGAAGATTTCTTTTGGAAAGGCTCTCCAAAATTGGGCGAAGATTCCGCTGTTGGTTCACTCCGGGCATACATAAGAACGTAGCTCCGGATAGATAATGAGCAATGGTTCCTTTTAAAGCGCCTTCTGTCACATACACTTCTTTCGCATCCAAATTCCCGATTACATGAACCGGGCTGCCAGATGAGACTCCATATTGGTAATTTACACTAGAAAACCAGATATACTTTCTGGAATCTGTCACATGATCCAGCCGGATCTGAAATCCCTGGATCAGACCTTCCATGGAAAGAATCGGGATCAGGAATCCGGAATTCTTTGCTGAAAAATGAATCGTCCATTTTCCATCCTGATCCTGATAAAATCCCGGCACTCCCTCTACCATACATCCTTTTTCCTGTAGTTTCCTGGTCAGACTTTTTAATCCAAAGAGAGGAACGCTCCGATATCTTTGCATCTCGATCTGCTCGTCCGTAAGCCCTCTCGCCAGCAAGTCTTCCCTGTGCTTTTCTGATAACGTAAGATAGGAAAGCAGCATGGAATAGGTATGGTTGATTTCCGCATCCGATGCACGGTCACTATTTTCGGGAATCTCAGGCTCCGGCTTTTTCTCCGGAATCTTATAATCATCCCGGTATTGTCCCAGGTTTAATGCCTCCCGGATCTGCCGATTTGCTTCTGCCTTGGAGAGTCCATATAATTTGGCGTATAAATCCAACATTCCCCCCTGCTCATTGCAATAATTACAACGGAAGACGTTTTTCCTGATATTGACATTCATCTTTCCCGTTTTATGGTTGCAGAAAGGACAGTCCACATCATAGGAACTGGGATTTTTCCGACGCACCTGCAGATTCAGTACACGCACCACATCGCGGATATCGTAATCAAACCCTGACATGTCATACATCCATATTCAAGCCTCCTTTCCCCTGCAGCCAGATAGCTGACTGTGGGTCTTAACAGGCAGAATCCACTATCCTGCCATTGGTAATGCTTTATTTAACAAAAATTTAGCTGCAGCCGGAACCGCATTGTTATTTCCGGAATAACTTCTGGCAAACCAGTCCAGACTTTGCGGACTTTCTTTTGCCACCTGGCCCATAGTCTTGCCGCCATATTTCCCTTTGCCCGGAATCTCAACCTGCACCGCCTGCTCATAAGTCATATGCTGCAGAAGTTCTTCTACCGGTAGGGAACCGTCTAGCGCAATTCCCACTGTACCTGTCGCCATGGAATTCATTCCCGGCTGCTGGCCATAGGTATTTTGCATGGATGGCTGACCGATGATGGAGCCATTTGCCTGTGCCTGTTGGAAGAACTGTCCCATCATGCCAGACTGTAGCTGCATCGGCGGAATGGAACCACCCGTCATCTGCCTTTCAGGCTGTTGATACGTATTTTCAGTCGATTGATAATCAGCCCGATTCCCGCTATAAGGACTCTGCACAGTTCCTGAATTTTGAGATGACTGCGGAATCTGAATCCCGGCATCCACCTGTTCCGGATCATTTTCTTCACCTACATCCGCAAACTGAAGTCCAAACCCGGCATCTGACAGTGCCCGTCCGACAGCAGCCGTTTCCGCAAGTTCCAGAAATTTCGCTCCAAAATTCGGATCCTCTGACCGGAATTTCTGTGAAAACGCATTAGCAATAAAGTTATCCTCTGCGTCACACTTATCCAGATAAATTCTCGCTTCCACCAAAGCTGCATTTTCTGAAAAACTGCGGACAATACTAATAATCTTTCCCATGGGATATACCAGACGGAACCAGAGTTTCCGGTATTTCACATCCAGATACAGCTGGTCTTCCTGTCCTTCCTTTTCCAGTCTTCTTGCAAGTTCCACAGGATTAAATCCTTCCACCCGGTTGAGTGCTGCAACAGCTTCTGATTTGTCATATAAGATTGATTTCATTCGTTCTGCTCCTTTCGATTTCTGTTCAAAATAAAAGCAGACGAAAACCCTACATAGAGTAATAGTCTGCATTTCTCTGAGATTGTAATATTTCTTCAAATTTTCATACTGCAAGTTTTAACTGTTCTATTTCCTGCGCAGGCTTATTCCGGCTTTGATACTGGTCATAATAGCTACAGATTCTCTCTGCAAGCACTGTATTTCTCTTTCCACTGTCATCAGTATGAATCGCCTGACATACTGCGTTCCAATCCCCGACCAGATACACTTTGGACTTTGCCCTGGTAACTGCAGTATAGAGAATATTGCGTTTCAGCATAACATAGAATGCCTTCACCCATGGAATTATTACCACCGGGCACTCTGATCCCTGTGATTTGTGAACCGTAATCGCATTTGCATGTTCAATCATTTCCATCTGCTCCAGCTCATACTCTATCATCCGGTTCTCCGTAAATTGGATACTGATCTTGGGGTTGCCTTCCTCGTCTTCATAAAAATCCAGAATGGTTCCCATATCTCCGTTGCTGATAAGAGCAGTATTTTTATTCTGTATGATCTTATCCCCAACCCGAAATACGTCTTTTCCAATCACAAGTTCCTTCTTTCCACTGACTGGTGGATTGATGATATCCTCCAGTGTGCGGTTCAGTTCCACCACACCAGCTGCAGTTCTTACCCGGAAAGGTGTCAGGATCTGCACCTTGTCGTGACCATTTCGGATGACTTCCTCCTGATAGAGTCTCTTTACGGTATCTGCAGTTTCTTCTGTCCCTTTGCAGGGCACAAACACAAAATCATCACCCAGAATCAGGTTGGTTTTTCCCTCCTGCATCAGCTTTGCATTCACTGGTATGTTGCTTGTGGCACCCTGACGATACACAAGGTCAAGCATTGTGACCGGTATCAGCCCACATTGGATAAGCTGACAAAATACATCACCGGCTCCCACCGAAGGAAGCTGGTCCACATCCCCCACGAGAAGGATTCTTGTATTTCCTTTGACTCTCTGGAAGAATTCATAAGCCAGCCGCATATCCACCATGGATGTTTCATCCACATTGACAAACCCTGCCTCCAGATAGGCAAACTCAGCCGTATAATCTTCTCCCAGAAGCCCCATTGCCATATGCATGGTCGAGGCGTTCTGGTTACCCGTACTTTCTGCCATCCGTCTTGCAGCTCTGCCGGTCGGTGCCATTAACTGCACTTCAGACTTACATTTCATGCCATGGATATAGAGGATCACCTTTAAAACAGTTGTCTTTCCGGTACCCGGACCTCCTGTAATGATGCTGATGGGATTCGCAAACACCATCCGGACCGCCTGTTTCTGCTTTTCTGACAGTGTAATTCTCAGAACTTTCTGCGCCTGTACAAGTTCAGTCTCCACATCAAGCGATTCCATAGGATAAAGAATCCGCCTTGCTATCATGGCTGCGGTCTGCTCCTCTGCTTCAAACTGGCGGAAGGTATAAACCTTTTCATCATCCAACACAATGCTGTTCTGCATAACCAGACGGTAGAGTACATTGCTCACATCCTGAACGGTCACTGCCTGAAAAGTCAGATCTTTATTCAACACTTCCAGTACCTGTTCTGTTAGAATCTCCTGTTCCAGATAAAGATGCCCTTCCTTCATAGCCTCACTTAGCACGTAACTGATGCACCCTGAAATACGCATGGGATCATTCAGAGTCTTTCCGAGTGCCCTGCCAATGTTATCCACTGTCAGGAATCCAAATCCCTTGACTGCACATAACATATATGGGCGTTTCCGGATGATATCCACGGATTCATCTTTAAATGTCTGTAGGATCAGATTCACTTTCTTTGGTGTCACTTTGTAAGGAGCCAGAAAGGTCATCAGCTCCCGAAACACCTGGTTCTTCCCAAAGGAATCCATAATCCCACGGAGTTTCTTTTCTGAAATTCCTGGAATCGAAAGCAGTTTCTCCGGTGTTTTCTCAATGACTTCCAGCGTATCCAGACCAAATTGACGATAGATGGCTTCCGCTGTCCTCTGTCTGACGCCTTTTATTGCACCAGATGCTAAATATCCTATGATTCCTTCTTTCGTCCTTGGAACAATTTCCATAAAGGATTCCACTTTATACTGTAGACCATGACTTCCGTTTTCCCAAGATCCTTCCATTTCCAGTTCAATCTGATCTGTAAGAGGCAAATTGTATCCAACGGCAGTAAACCCAATCATCTTTCGGGATGCCAGATACCGGTCCCTGGCTGACAATGGTACGGACGTATCCTGGGTACAATAGAGTGCCACAGTAAAACCATTTCCTTCATTCATATAGATCTTATTCACATATCTGCATCGCATCTTCCACATCCCTCCAGTTTGAATTTGAAAACATTATGCAGCCTCCTTCTTTATACGAAATGTCCTGCTCTCAGTTGTCTTCGCATATTCTTCATAAATATCAGGATGCTGAATCTTCAGCTTCTCCATCTGCGCTTTTCCGATCTGTGTACGTTTTGTAGGATTATACGTAATCCGGTAACAATTCGTACCATCCTTTAAAATAGCTTTGCATCTGGCTCCTAACTGCTCCACAAAAGGGACGCTGATCGCACGCTGCTCCGATTCGATCTCTTTTTTTCTTTTTTCAATTTGGGATTTTTCTTCTGCTAAAGCAAGATATCTTTCAAGATTTTTAGATTCCAGACATGATAATTCGATTTCCGGGAGACTAATGTCCGCATATCCCACAGATCTCCGAATACTATCTAAAATGAGGTCTGTCTTTCCGTTATACGGTGGTTCCACATGTTTTTCAACATATTCCTCCCAGAAGAATACTTCCTGTTCTATGATGTCTTCTTCATCCATCAGATCACGCTCCAGATAGCGGAATACAAATTCGTCTTCATTATTCCCATACAGACATGCAATATAAGCTTTCTGCATGTTCATGACCGACAGATAATGTTTGACCTGGAGCACATAATTATCCGGAATTGCATCATCATCCCATTTCTTACTTGCATTGTAATTACAGGTCTTACATTCAAGAATTCCGTATGTACCATCGGGAAATAAAATAAAAAAATCCACATCTGCAAGCATGAACGGATACAGGGGATGCCGGAACATTTTTCTTACCGGAAATACCTTCAGTCCTGTCTTTCTGACAAAAATCTCTGCTACAAGATCTTCCAGCCGATGTCCGACTTCCTTTGCAACCCAGTTACTTTCTTCTTCCTTCGGGATAGCAGGCAGTATTCCCACCTTGTTGTTATATAGATCCCGGATCGTCGCAAACGGGGAGATTCCCATGATGGCGGCTACATCGCTGCCGCCAATTCCCTTTTTACGGTAATCAAGCCATTCCTCTCTCGTAAGTTCACTGATATCCACTACAATCTCCGGTTCATAATTCAAATTCAGTCCTGTCATTCTTTATTCCCTCCTTCTGATTTTTCTTATTACCTTACCATTTGATTGCTCCACCTACATCAAACTCTTTCCAGTCTAAAGCCAATGCACGGGTAATCTGTTCTTCCAGATTAATGATTGCTGCTCCCTGCATCCCTTCACAGGCTGCAAAAAACGATGCTTCGTTCATTGCAAAATAAAGGTCATGTGCAGTACAGGGTCCGTTTCCTTTCTGGAACTCGAACATTTCCGCCACATCATTGATCAATTTTTTTCGGATTCCCAGGCGTTTCATCAATAAACGAATACAATTCAGCGGATGACGGATTTCAATATCCATCAATTTTGTTATATCTGAAATCGCATCCTGATATCTGGAACAGAGCATTCTTAAATTTGCCAGAAACTGTGTCATATCAGCACCGCCGGTATGCGCCAGTTTAATTGGACTGCCAAGACTGATCGTCCTGCCACTGCTGGAGCAGGTCAGCATCGGATACAGATTTGCACCGCTTACTGCAACATCTGATGTCGTAAGCCTTACAGCGGGTGCAATGATATTATCGCTGATGCCATGATCACTTAAAGCCTCCCTGTAAGTATCCAGAAGTTCCTGATTTCCACCAAGTTCCCACATTGCGGAAACAATGGAATGATCGAACATTCCGGAACCTTCCACGTAACTGTTTCCCGGAAAATTGGTATTCAGAAACTGCATGGTCATTTCAAATACTGCCCGCATATCCAATATGCTGTAATCGTGGTGATCTCCGCCGTGAACTGCAGATACTTTTCCATCTGCAATCTTAATCAGAGCATCCCCTTTCGCTACCTTCAGGCAATAATTCACTACCTTCGTATAATTTGCTGTTTCCAGTTTCCTAAGCCCCGAGCCAGAAATTCCTGCCCGATCCAGAATTGTCCGGATTGCACAGGTACGCACCGGATAGGTCTCACCCTTAATTTTTAAGGCAAGCTGGGTATTATTCTCAGTATCCTCCAGAATCTCCTCCCAATTCTTTCCTACTGTGTCCTTCATTTTACCCGCTTCCTGAATAGCCGGAACCAGTCGCAGTGTTCTTGTAGGCTTACGGATCCAGGATGATTCTTTTGCTCTCTGTGCCAAAAATTCCAGCATCTCCTTTGGGTCTGCAAACGTCGTCTGATACGCATCTGCAAAAATTCTTGTTTCATTCATGTGTCTTTCCACCTTTCTTAAAATAAGTTTTATCCATAAACAGCTCAAAGCTGATTGTGGCTGCTCCATCTGCCATTAAACAAAAAAAAGGAATGAAAAGAGTATTTCTCCATTCATTCCTAAATCTCTGGTATTTTACCTAATAAAACAAAAAGCATCACTACTGCGATACACACCGCATAGTGACACTTTATACAAACATAAACAGCTTATGCCAGACAGGAAGTTTTTGTCTGCCTGTTGATTCCGGGATTCGCACAATCCCAGAACTTCCCTACAAGGGAATGCATAAAAAATAAACTATATCAGTATAGTAGCACAAGATATTGTTTGTGTCAATTCTATATATACTATATATTGTTTTCTGTGATAAAAACAATATGCTCACCCAGGAATTCTTTACATGTTTGTTTTACCTTTCCGTACTGCTCACTGTCTTTCTTAGCAGCTCCTGCACACAATGCAGAAAGGGGACATCCCTCACAGTTATTCTGCAAGGCTTCTTTAATCCATTTGATTTCCTGTTCTGTTCCGATTACTTTCATCTGACTCACCTCTATTACATCATACCCCGAAATCATATAAGCAACACATTTTTTATCTTGCTTTTTACGTCTGTAACACGCCAAAAGCTCACCATTTTACTTGATGTAATGTATTGTATCCGTAAATTACGGTTACAATCAATAATATTGTTCTTTATATCCTTAATACACCTATTTTAATCCGCAATTTCACTTTCGTAAATAGTTTAAAATGAAGGAAAATGGAGGTGTGACAGATGGATGAAAAATTTATTGCAGAACGCATTACCGAACTGCGCTTAAAAAAAGATATTTCGGAATACCAGATGAGTCTTGATCTTGGTAAAAATAAAAGTTACATCCAGAATATCAGTTCCGGACGTTCTCTGCCTTCCATGAGCCAGTTCTATGAAATTTGCCGCTATTTTGAAATCACACCTCAGGAATTCTTTGATGAAAGGCTTCATGATCTGCCTCTGTATCAAAAAGCCAATGAATTATTAAAGCAATTGGACGAAGACGATATGCTGGCCATCCTCTCTATTCTCAAACGATTAACTGAAAAACATTCTTAATGTCTTATCGGCTGCCTGTATTATGGCAGCTTTTTTTCTGCTTTTTTTCCAATATTTAAAATTCCATGACTATTTCTAAGTAAATGGGCAAGACCCAAGTTGTACTTTGATAATTACATACACCTCTCAGGAGATTGATATAGGTGCTGCAGATAGTGCTTGCGTTTATTGCGTGCCTGCAGCTTTAAGATTACATAGTAACGCCTTATACGTGGCCGGAAAGGGCGCAGGAACTGGCTTCTGGGAGATTTACACCATTTTTCGTCAGGCTATTTTACAATAGTAAAATTACTCTAAACTTGATATAATAATGGACAGGTATTGAAGTTTTATCCTGTCCATAGAAAGGAGTAGAATGATTACAGTAACAAAAAGTGATTTGATAAAGTTAGGTTATGGTCCTTCTTTTTCAGCAGACATTATCCGGGAAGCGAAAAAGCTGATGATTGCCAAAGGCCATACTTATTATCAATCAAAGAAACTGGACAGGGTACCAAAGGAAGCGGTTGAGGAATTATTGGGAATCACTTTGCCAGATACTGAAAACTAAGTGTACTTCTTGCATTAGAGAAGGAGTGTAACCATGGCAAAAGATCCAATCAAGAAAGCAACTAACGGAACCTATTATTTCAGGGCGAACTTAGGGAAACACCCTGTAACCGGGAAACAAATACAAAAGTATCGCAGTGGATTTGCAACAAAGAAAGAGGCTCGGGCAGAATATTCAAAGCTTATTCTGTCTACACCAGATGAACTTACGGAAAAGAAAGAGGAAGTGACTTTCAAAAAATTTATTCAGGAGATTTATCTTCCCTGGTATAAAACCCAGGTAAAAGAAAGTACATACAAGAACAGGTATGCTACCATTGAAAAACACTTTGCCTATTTCTATAAGATGAATACTGACAAAATTGAGCCAATTCATGTGCAAAACTGGCAATTAAAACTGGCAAAAAACTACAGCCCAAATTATGTGAGGATTATACAGGGAATGCTTGCAGTCGCATTTGACAGAGCTATCGTTCTGGGACTTGCAAAGAAAAATCCGGCCAGAATGATCGGAAATGTCAAAAGCAGAAAACCGAAAATTGATTTCTGGACACTGGAAGAATTCCAGAAAGTCATTTCTCTACTGTATAAGGGAGATTACTATGAACACTACTTGTTCATTTCTTACTGGTTGTTATTTATGACTGGAATGCGAATCGGAGAAGCTGCGGCTCTGCAATGGTCAGATATTGATTTTGAAACAGGTATTCTCAGCATCAACAAAAATCTTTACTACAAAACCATGACCGACTACAAATTTGTAGAGACAAAAACGCAGGCTAGTATACGGGATATCGTTATAGATGATGATACGCTTAAAGAGCTGAAAGAATGGAAAGAAGTTCAACAGAAAGTTCTACCGAAATGTAATTTTATATTAAGCTATAACGGAACGCCCACCAGCAAGACAACTCTGCCAAGAGCCCTCGAAAAGCTGGCAAATCTTGCTGGTGTCCACCGTATTAAAATTCATGCCTTACGGCATTCCCACGCTTCCCTGTTAATCAGCATGGGAGAAAACCCATTAATTATCAAAGACCGTTTAGGACACGAAAAAATCCAAACGACTTTGGGAACCTATGGGCATTTATATCCAAACAGCAACTTTGAAGTAGCAAAGAAGCTGACAGGAAAACTTACCTATACACCTGCAACAGAAAGTGTGGCTGATTACACAAGCAATCAGTTCACAGCTGAGTATCATAAGCAGGTGAATTAGAAAAATGCAATAAAAATGCAATTTTCAAAGGCCGAAGCCCGGAAGCCCCGTAAAATAAGGCTTTCTGGCCCACCGCCTACTATTCAAACTCTATCGTCCCCGGCGGCTTGGAAGTCAAATCATACATTACCCGATTAACCCCCTTAACCTCATTAATAATCCTGCTCATCACCTTATTCAGCACCGCAAACGGTATCTCCGCCGCTTCCGCCGTCATAAAGTCAATGGTCTTCACGCCGCGAAGTGCCACTGCATAGTCATAGGTTCTCTCATCTCCCATAACTCCAACACTTCTCATATTCGTAAGTGCCGCAAAATACTGGTTAATCTCGCGATCCAGTCCCGCTTTCGCAATCTCTTCACGGTAGATAGCATCTGCATCCTGCACAATCTTAACCTTCTCTGCCGTCACCTCTCCGATAATACGGATACCAAGTCCCGGTCCCGGGAATGGCTGTCTGAATACCAGATACTCCGGAATGCCAAGTTCCAGACCCGCTTTTCGAACCTCGTCCTTGAACAGATCTCTTAACGGCTCAATGATCTCTTTAAAATCAACATAATCCGGCAATCCGCCTACGTTATGATGAGACTTGATCACCGCAGATTCTCCGCCCAGACCGCTCTCAACAACATCAGGGTAGATTGTTCCCTGTACCAGGAAGTCTACCGCGCCAATCTTCTTCGCCTCTTCCTCGAATACACGGATGAATTCTTCTCCGATAATCTTACGTTTTCTCTCCGGCTCTTCTACTCCGGCTAATTTATCATAGAATCTCTGCTGTGCATTGACACGGATAAAATTCAGGTCATAATTGCCCTCCGTTCCAAATACAGCCTCTACTTCATCGCCTTCATTCTTACGAAGGAGACCATGATCAACAAATACGCAAGTAAGCTGGTCACCTACCGCTTTAGATAATAATACTGCTGCCACGGAAGAATCCACACCACCTGACAACGCACACAACACCTTGCCATCACCGACTTTTTCGCGAATCTGTTTAATAGATTCTTCTACAAATGAATCCATTCTCCAGTCTCCGGCACATCCGCACACGTCAAGCACGAAATTGGATAACATCTTCGTTCCTTCTGCTGTGTGAAGTACCTCCGGATGGAACTGGATTGCATATAACTTGTCTGCTTCATTTTCCGCTGCCGCCACCGGACAGTCTGCCGTATGGGCTGTAATCTCGAATCCAGGTGCAATCTGGGAGATATAATCGAAATGGCTCATCCAGCAGATAGTTTCCTTGGATACATTTGCAAATACTTTGGAATCTGTCTTGTCGATGATTACCTCTGTCTTTCCATACTCTCTGACATCCGCACGCTCAACCTTTCCTCCCAGCACATGCATCATAAGCTGTGCGCCGTAGCAAAGACCGAGGATCGGGATTCCCAACTCGAATAATTCTCTGGAATAAGTCGGAGAATCTGCTTCATAGCAACTATTCGGTCCACCGGTCAGGATAATGCCCTTCGGATTCATTGCCTTAATCTTCTCAAGATCCGTTTTATAAGAATAGATTTCACAGTATACATTACACTCACGAACTCGTCTTGCTACCAGCTGATTGTATTGTCCGCCGAAGTCAAGGACGATCACTAATTCGTTTTTCATGTGGCTTCCTCCTCGTTTTCTTGTCGTAGTGATATTATTATAAATGAGGACAAACTAATTCGCAACCTCATTATATAGATTATTTTCCTGCATTTTCAAAAACCCAAAGAACGCATTCCCAATTGCAAAGTAATCTACACAATCGCTTTCTTCTTCCAGTTTCCGCAGAAGTATCGGATCACAAAGCATATCGCCCGGAATACCCAGTCAATTACCATTGCTACCCAGATACCGAATACCCCCATTCCCATGTATTTCCCCAACAGATAACTGAACCCGATTCTGAATATCCACATAGAAAAAATCGAAATATACATGCACGCCTTTGCATCCCCGGATGCCCGGAATGTTCCCGGCAAAGAGAAGGATAGCGGCCATATAAAGATAGCGCTAAATCCATGGAAACGTATAATCTGTCTGGTTACCTCTGCCGTTAAATCTGACAGATTATATGCTTTCAAAATCATCGGCAGAAGGGCAAATATCAGGAATACCATACAAGTCGTGCCGATGTATGTAATTGTGATTAATTTGCGATTATAATACCGAACCTGTTCGTAGTCACCCGCACCTACACATCTGGCAATTACGGTGGTGATTGCCAGGGAGATTGCCATTCCGGGCAGAATCTGGAATAATGCGATAGCGTTACTTACAGCATTGGCAGCAATAGCATAGGTTCCAAAGGTTGATACAAGACTCAGCACCAGAATCTTTCCCAATTGGAACATGCTGTTTTCCAGACCATTCGGCACGCCGATACTCAGAATCTTCTTCACCATCGACCAATTGATGCGGTAACGGAAGGTTCGCTCGATATGCAAGGTCAGGTCCTGGTTACATAACAATACGACAATAATGACCGCTGCCACCATTCTGGACACAAGCGTCGGAATTGCAACGCCTTCTGTTCCTCTGTGGAACCCATAGATAAGGATTGCATTTCCTCCTATATTAATAACGTTCATAATGATGGATACTTGCATGGATACTTTTGAGTTACCCATTGCACGGAAAATTGCAGCACCGCCATTATACATCGCCATAAATGGGATGGACGCTGTAACAATCAATAGATATGTGTTCGCATGCTGCATGACATCCGGCTCTATCTTGCCAAAGATTCCATGCAGGATAAAGTATTTGCCCGCATATACAATCAATGTGATCACGATTGCACAGAGTGTAACAAACCAAATCAACTGTGTTGCAGACTTACAGGCTTCCTCCTGCTTCTTCTGCCCCAGATACTGACCGGCTACTACTGCTCCTCCGGTTGCCAGCGCCGCAAATACATTGATAAGCAGCACCATGATCTGATCCACCAGGGACACGCCTGACACAGCCGCCTCTCCTACGCTCGCAATCATAATAGAATCCGCCATACCAACGAACACTGCCAGCAACTGCTCGATGACAAGCGGAATGATTAATACAAGCAATGCCTTATTGTCGAATAAATAATTGCTTCTGTCTATTTTCATTTTCTTCATAATATAAAACTCCTCGCCGTATTCATTATACGCCGGGGAGTCTCTTTGTACAAGTGCCATCTTGCTTATGCAGCGACAAATTCTTCTATATCATTCCAAAGGTCATCACATTCATCTACATAGACCTTTAACTCAATCTCTTTCGAAAAGCCCAGATTTATGATCCCTAACAAAGATTTGGCATCTACAATACATTTGCCACGTTTCATATCCATGCTGTATGGATACTTCTCTACTTTCTCTATAAATTCTATAATATCATCAATGTTCTGGAATACTACCATCCTCTTGTTCATGACAATCGCTCCTTTTTTGTTATGAACATATTAGCACAATTTTACAGGTTAAAAAATGTACAAATTGAACAAGAAATTTCTTTTATTTTTGATGTGTGTAAAGATGAATGCACATAAAAACTAGACAATATCTTTTCTATTATTTTTCAAATATTGCCTCAATTTCAAAGACGCATACAAAACGGCCACCACTTCAGATATCCAAACCGCATACCAAACAACACCAATCCCCCAAAATCGGCTCATCACCCACACACACGGAAGCAGTATGATCAACTGACGCATCGCTGTCCCCACCATATTAACCATACCATTTCCCATTCCAGATATCAGATACCCCATCACCATTGTGCCAGCCGCCAAAACAAAAGTAGGCGCGATGATACGAAGCGCAGGAACTCCAATTTGCAGCATCTCATCTCCGGCCTGAAAAAGAGATAACAAAACTCCTGGCATACTTTCGAACACCACTACTCCCACACAAGCAATCCCCGCTGCCAGTCCCAATGCCATCTTGCATGTATCCTCTACTCTCTTCCACTTCTTCGCGCCAGTATTGAATCCCACAATAGGCAATGACCCTTGTCCAAGACCGTTCACAGGCATGAACAGGAAGTTTTGAAGTTTGAAATACACTCCAAAAAAAGCGACTGCTGTATCCGAGTATACTCCCAGAATCAGGTTCATTCCAGCCACCATAAGGCTTCCAAAAGCCTGTGTCAGAATGGTCGGCGCTCCCACCTTATAGATGGCAATAAGATCTCCTTTTTGAAAATGAAACTCCTTCCATACGAAATGAATTTCCATATTCTGCACATGATTAAGAACAAGACCGATGATCGCGGCCATCCATTGTCCTATCACGGTTGCAATTGCGGCTCCTGCAATCCCAAGCTCCGGCGCTCCACAATAGCCAAAGATCAGAATAGGATCAAGCACGATATTAACGACTGCCCCTGCCATTTGTGCAAACATACTCGACAGCGTCCTGCCCGTTGCCTGTAACAATCGCTGCGTTAGAGTTCCCAAAAAGATGCCGATACTGAACAACTGACAGATTTTTAAATAGGAAATTCCATATGAGATAATATTTTCATCTATGCTAAAGCAGCGGATAAATACCTCAGTTCCAAAAATTCCCCATACAACAAAGATAAGAGAACTTAATATGGACAGAAATAGTCCTAAAGTTGCTGTTGCATTTGCCTTATCATATTCTTTGGCTCCAAGCTGTCTAGATACAAGCGCGTTCACCCCGACGCCCGTTCCAACTGCTACCGCAATCTGTAACATTTGCGCAGAATAGGCTATGGATGTCGCTGTTAGTGCGGCTTCATCAATCCGTGCTACAAATATGCTATCTACGATATTGTAAAGTGATTGGACCAGCATAGACACCATAATTGGCAAAGACATCGTTATTACTAGTTTTGGAATTGGCATAACTCCCATTTTATTTTCTTTTTGCATTATAATGATCCTACCTTTCTACTAAAAAATAAAAAAAGAAACCCGTAACCGATACTAAAACTCATAGAGTCCTCTCGGTTTCGCGTTTCCGCAGGCCTTTCCCTATAAAACTATTAACAGAATATCATTTTTCTTTTTCTATTGTCAATAAAAAACTGTTATGAGACAATCTATGATGTAACAGTTCAGCCATAAGCCGGATTGTGGGCGAATCATGCTTGCATGAATGAACACACAATCCGGCTTATGAGCAGAGCGCCATTTTATGAGCAAAAAGAGCTGCGTAGCAGCGGAGAAGCATCGCAGATGTGTTTTGCGAATGGCACGGGCTGAACTGTTACTCTATGATTCGAGAAAAGCGGCAGACCGAAGTGAAACACTATTCTTCCTTGCATAAATTCACTTCTAGCCGCCGCGTTTTCACCCTTTTACCGCCTCTCCAGATGCAGATACTTCTCTCTCGTAGCCAGTCCACCGCGTATATGTCTCTCCGACTTATTCAGATCCAGCACCTTGCGTGCCTCTGCCGCCAGAGATGGATTAATCTGCAGTAAACGCTCTGTCACATCCTTATGTATCGTAGATTTACTAACTCCAAAAGCCTTCGCCGTCTGCCTCACCGTTGCCTTGTGTTCGATAATATAATATGCGATCTCTACTGCCCTCTCTTCAATATAATCCTTCATATGATGAAACCCCTCATAGTTTGTTTTTACAATCTATGCGGGGGCTTTTGCAAGTATGACATCATCCTCCGGACGGAAATACAATCTCTCAATCAAAATCCACGTGATATACCTTCTCCCCGTCATGAATATCCACATAATGCAGATCGAACTGATCATCCAATATCTCCATACACCCTTGATAAAATACAGTATCACTCTTCTTTATTATAAAAACATACGTCCCTTTATCCTGAGCATCAGCCTCATCACTGACTTCATCATAGAATTCTCTTCCATCAATCTCCCCTGGATATCCTGCATTCCTTATCTTTTCTTCAATCAACCTATATAATTCTTCCATAATCTTGCTCCTACTTGTATAATATTATGATTTTCTCCCTTCTCTGATCTCCGACCTGGCAGAAACCAGATGCCAGAAAAATATCTTCCATTACACCTTACCATTTTTCAGACATACTTTCCATCTTATTCTTTTCCACTTGACTCCTCTGTTACATTTTCTTATGATAAAATCATTAGAAAACGAGGGAGGAATCCATATGGAAGATTCTTACGTACTGCAACTATCAGAACCCAAATTCAAAGACTTCTATCTCTGCCACTGCGGCTACGCCCAGTGCGACCCACTGCACAATTACGGACCTGCTGCCCGCCCCAATTACATTATCCACTACATTTTAGAGGGCAAGGGCAGTTATCAGATTCATGGGCACAAGTACACGCTCTCCCAAGGACAGGGCTTCCTGATCGAACCTGATACTGTTACCTTCTATCAGGCAGATGAACAAGACCCCTGGACATATCTGTGGATCGGTTTTAGTGGGACCAAAGCACCTGGCCTGATTCATGACATCGGACTTAACAGCGGACAGCTTACTTTCCAGTCTCCTTATGGGAGTGAATTGAAGCAGATCATCCTTAGCATCCTCAAGCATACACGCTCTACGACCTCCAATCTTTATTATCTCCAGGGAAAACTCTATGAATTCTTCTCTGTCCTTACACGAGAGATCTCACTGGAGAATCGTCCGGAGATTACTGCCGAGAGCAATTATATCCAGGAGGCGATCACATATATCCGAAGCAACTATTCCCGAGGAATCACTGTTACCGATATTGCTGACCATCTGAATGTAAACCGAAGCTACCTGTACACCCTCTTCAAGGATGAACTGAATCTGTCACCCAAAGACTATCTGACACGTTTTCGCATCTCACGCGCAAGAGAACAGTTGACATTGACGGATCTCTCCATCGAGAACATCGCGCATTCCTGCGGATACCATGATGCACTTGTATTCTCCAAGGCATTCAAAGCGCAGCAAGGCTTAACTCCTACAGAATACCGGAAGCAGAACCGTGCTATTAATCAGAACCGCCTTGCTGCCAGCCAGGAAGAACTAGACGATATTATGATAAACAGGAAGAAAATCTAACATTTTCACTGTTTCATTCAACATACTTGCCTAACGCCCCGGATTCTTTTGCACTATAATAAATTCAAATACGAATGAGTTCAAAAACGACGAAAGGAGCGCACTTATGAGCATTCAATTTCATCAAACAACGAAAACATTTCATCTATACAACGATAATATCAGTTATATCATGAGCGTATTAGAGAATGGTCATCTCGGACAATTATACTATGGGAAGAAGATTCGTGATAAAGAAGACTTCTCTTACCTTGTAGAGAAGGTGCCGCGTCCGATGGCTTCTTATGTATATAGTGGAGACCGTACCTTCTCTCTGGAGCACATCAAACAGGAGTACCCGGTCTACGGATCTACAGACTATCGTCATCCGGCGGTCGAGATATTGCAGGAGAATGGAAGCCGTATTATGGATTTCCAGTATGTATCCCATACGATCACCGGCGGAAAGCCGGAACTTCCGGGGCTTCCGGCTACTTACACTGAGTCTGACGATGAAGCGGAGACCTTGTGCATCACTTTGAAGGATGTGGTAACAGATATTCGTCTGGAACTGCTCTATACCATCTTCGCAACTGGTGGAATTATCGCAAGAAGCGCTCGTTTTACCAATGACGGCGAGAAAGCAGTTCATATCCTGAATGCCATGAGTTTATGCCTGGATCTTCCGGACCATGACTATGTATGGATGCAGCTTTCCGGCGCATGGGCAAGAGAGCGGCATATTAAGAATCGGATCCTGGAGCCTGGTATCGTTGCAATCGACAGCATGAGAGGACATTCCTCCCATGAGCACAACCCATTCATGGTACTGAAGCGTCCATCTGCCACAGAGCATCAGGGACCCGTCATCGGATTCAGCCTGATCTACAGCGGCAACTACCGTATCCAGGCAGAAGTAGATACCCACGACACGACTCGTGTTACCGTAGGAATCAATCCGACGGGATTCGATTGGAAATTAGACTGCAGCGAGACTTTCCAGACACCAGAAGCAGTCATGGTCTACTCTGAAGAAGGATTAAACGGCATGAGCCAGACCTTCCACAATCTGTACCGCAGCCGCCTGGCACGCGGATACTGGAGAGACCGTCCGAGACCGATTCTGAATAACAACTGGGAAGCAACATATTTTGACTTCACAGAGGACCGCCTGGTTGAGATTGCTTCCAAGGCAAAGGAATGCGGCGTAGAACTCTTCGTTCTCGACGATGGATGGTTCGGCGAAAGAAGCGATGACCGTTCCGGGCTTGGCGACTGGTTCGCCAATACGGACCGCCTTCCGAAAGGAATTCCTGGACTTGCAGATAGAATTGAAGCGCTTGGCATGAAGTTCGGTCTCTGGTTCGAGCCTGAGATGGTGAATAAGAACTCCGACTTATACCGTGCACATCCGGACTGGATTCTTATGACACCGGAGCGCCATATTTCCCATGGACGCCATCAATATGTACTTGATTTCTCCCGCCCGGAAGTGGTAGACTGCATCTATGGAATGATGAAGACGATATTATCAGAAGCAAAGATCTCTTATATTAAATGGGACATGAACCGAAGCATTACGGAATGCTACTCTGCTACCCTGCCTTCTGATCGTCAGGGAGAGGTATTCCACCGCTTTATTCTCGGTGTCTATGACCTGTACGACAGACTGACCAAAGCATTCCCGCACGTACTCTTCGAGTCATGTGCAAGTGGCGGCGGACGTTTTGATCCGGGGCTTTTGTACTATGCGCCGCAGGGATGGGCAAGTGATGATTCCGATGCCATCGAGCGTCTGAAGATCCAGTATGGCACTTCTATGTGCTATCCGATCAGCTGTATCGGAAGCCATGTATCCGTAGCACCGAATCACCAAGTGTTCCGCAACACTCCGCTTCACACAAGAGCGAATGTGGCATACTTCGGTACGTTTGGCTATGAGTTGGATCTGAATAAGTTATCTGACGAAGAGATCGAAGAAGTAAAAGAACAGATTGTATTCATGAAAGAATACCGCAAGATCCTGCAGTTCGGAACCTTCTACCGCCTCAAGAGTCCTTTTGAGGGTAATGAGACCGTATGGATGGTTGTAAGCGAGGATCAGAAGACCGCTCTTGTTGGCTACTACAGAGTCCTGAATGTTGTCAATGCACCTTATACCCGTGTACAGTTACAGGGCTTGAATCCTGATCTGGTATATGAGAATCTGGAAAATGGCACAGAGCACTACGGAGATGAACTAATGAATCTCGGTCTTCTTACTTCTGATGCATCCTGCGGCGAAGTGGTCGGAGACGCGAAGCCATGTACCGACTTCGATTCCAGAATCTATGTATTGAAAGCAAAGGAGATTTAATATATGCAGCAGAATCAATCTCTGTTCCACAGAACTGCATTCATGCTGATCGGCAACCTGCTGATCAGCATCTGTGTTGCTTCTTACCGTTTAAGCGGCTTAGGCGTGGATGCATTTACCGGTATGAACCTTGGAATCAGCGGATTCTTGGATATGAGTTTTGGAAATTGGCAGTTAATCGTCAATATCCTACTTCTGATCCTTGTATTTTTCACCATCCGCCATTGCATCGGAATGGGAACCCTTGTGAATATGGTATGTGTGGGATATATTGCGGATTTTGTATGCTGGCTGGTCAACGATGTGATCGACCTGGAGATTACCCTGCCTTTGCGGATCTTCTTTATGCTGCTTGGGCTACTGTTCGCCTCCTCTGGCGTTGCGCTCTATATGCATGCAAATATGGGAACTTCTCCCTATGACAGCCTGCCATTGATTATCCAGAAGTTCACCAGAGAGCGGGTATCCTTTCGCGCTGCAAGAGTTGGGTGTGATATCACTTCATTGGTGATTGGCGTGCTCTTCTGTCTGGCTGCCAAGGGTGATATTACTACAATTATTGGTGTTGGAACTGTCTGTAACGCATTATTTAACGGACCTTTGATTCAGTTTTTCAGGGATCGCATTGAGAAATAGCCATCCCGATTATAAAGCATCAAACAAAAAACATACGAACTGGAATATCATTGCAGAATCATTCCAGTTCGTATGTTTTTACGTCTATTATTTGCTTTGATGATTACACTTGAATGACTCCTGTTGAGATTGACAGCGGCTGCACCCTAACTTCCGCACACTCACCATTCATACGAATATATGCCGGAATCTCCTCCTCCGTACGATTCAGAATCACAAATACAATAGATTCCTTATTCTTGAATGCCGTCACTTCTAACTTATCCGTATATCTGCTTACTCCAATCCGCACTGCACCTTGTTCAATAAAATGAGTAAAATGCCACAGATGTCCCAGAATATTCGTTTCCATCAGGAGCTTGTCTGAGGTATCAAAAAGATAAGGCGCATCACAATAATTCCCTACATGATTCGGTCCGCCCACCTCATTCAGAATCAGATTCCAGTCTAGGAATGCACCCATTCCTTCATTTAAGTTACCAATCATATCATGCGCATATTTCTGAGCATTATTCAGATAATCATCTGCCTCGAACTTGCTGTATTCCATACACGCCTCAGACAACAGCAGTTTCTTATCCGGGAAACGCTCCTTAATCATACGCAGCACTTCAAAATGATCTCCGCTATACCAATGGAATGCCACTCCTGCAATCATCTTATCCGTCTCTTCATCAATAATCGCTTCTGCCCATTCCAATGCGCGCTCTTTATTGTGATCCCAGAGATAGATCTCAATATCATCCAGATGATGCTCCTTAAGTGCTGGCCACATATAATCTCTCAGGAATTCCTTTTGCTCTTGCGGCGTATAGACACACGAGTCCCATGTTTGAATTGCCTTTGGCTCATTTTGAAGAGTCAGTTTCGTCACATGGTATCCCCGGTTTCTGTACTCTTCAATATATCTGCATATATATGCCGCCCATCTTTTTCGGTATTCTGCTTTTAATTTTCCACCGTTATTGCGTTCACCATTGGTCTTCATATATGCCGGAGGGCTCCACGGTGACAGCATAATATCCAGTTTGTCTCCATATGCCGCTTCCGCCGCATCAAGCATTGGTATGATATATTTCTCCACCCTTTTAAACGAGAAGTCAACAAACTCCTCATCTGCTTCATTCCCATCTGCCTCATAATGCTCTAAAGAAAAATCGCAGCTGTCGATTGGAATTCGCACCAGGCGGTACTTCATGCCGTCCTTTCCAAAATACTGCCGGATCATCTCCGTCTTCTGTTCTTCATCCATCAATGAATATACATAACCAGCCGAATCAGTGATTGCCCCTCCGAACCCTTCCATGATCTGATACTCTACATTCGGATAGAGATTAATCAACTCATTCTCCCTTTCATCGTCCCGCAAAAAAGCAATATTCTGCTCGACTCTCTCTTTCTTATTGTCCTTATATGTCGTTGTAATATAGGTAAGTTTCACTTCTCATCCTCCTCCATCATCTCTTGCCGGAACGATATTCCTTCGGCGACATCCCTTTCACCTTCTTGAATACCTTGGAGAAATACTTCTCATCCCGGAATCCCACTTTATATGCGATCTCATAGTTCTTCAGGTAATTCTGTTCCAGATAGCAGCATGCCCGGTCAATCCTGACACGGTTCAGATAATCAACAAACCCACACTTCAGTTCCTGATTGAACAGCGTAGACAGATATCCACCGGAGATTCCGACTGCCTCTGCCACATCTGTTAATGCAAGGTTCTCTGTATAATGCTCTGCAATATACTCCCGCGCCATGGCAACCAGATGACTTCCCTGCCTGCTCTCTTCCTCTATGGTATCAGGCTCTTCCTTTCCGAAATACTCATCCGCCAGACGGTTCAGGCATGCCAGTATATCCGCCGCTCTTGCAGGTTTCAGCAGATACTCTTTAGCCCCATATTTTAATGCCTGCTGGGCATACTTGAACTCATCATACCCACTCAATATGACAACAATCGGATGAAGCCCTGCCTTCGCCGTCTCATGCATCACATCAATCCCATTCTTAAGCGGCATCTGTACATCCAGAAGAATAATATCCGGCTGATATTTCAGAATGCAATCGATAGCCTCCTGCCCATTCTCAGCCTCATAAATCTTATCGAACCGATCTGTATGAAGCGTAATATATTTTGCTGTCCCTCTACGAATAATATCCTCATCATCAGCAACCAATAACTTCACTGACACTATGCTCCCCCTTCTCAAATGGAACCATCAGAATCACTGTCGTTCCATGTCCAACATCACTTTGAATCTCTAATTTAAAATCGTCATGATATTTTAACTTAAGACGCTCTCTGATATTCTTAATCGCGAATCTTCCTACCCGCTGCTTTGCATATTGCTCCGTCTCTTCCTCCCAGATTGCGTCAATCTGATCTTGACGCATTCCCATACCGGTATCTCGAACCTCGAACCGGATGTAACCTCCCTCTTTCCTGACCGTTACTTTGAGGTGACACGGAGTGCTGACATTCTCGAATCCATGCACAATCGCATTCTCGACAAAAGGCTGTACGATCAGTTTTGGTATCTTCGCTTTCTTTACAGTCTCTTCTATCTCAATCTCGTAATTCAATCTTTTATCAAAACGCACTTTTTGAATCTGAAGATAACGGGATACCAATTCAATCTCCTGACCAACCGTGACTTCCTTCTTCCCCTGGCTAAGAACCAGTCGGAATAACTGTGACAATGCAAGAATCGTCTCTGCCAATTCTTCATTGTCCGCTTCCTGCGCCTGCCAGTATAGGGAATCCAGCGTATTATATAGAAAATGAGGATTGATCTGTGCCTGGAGCGCCGCCAGTTCACTCTCTTTCTCCTGAAGGGTAATGACATAGTTCTCATCAATCAAGGTACGGATATCGCCAACCATCCGGTTAAAGCACTCTGCCACTTCTCCCACTTCGTCATGTGTTGTCACTTTTACCTGCTGTTCAAAATCTCCCGCCGAGAACTTATCAATGGCTTCGCTTAATTGTCTCAGAGGTTTCGTTACGATATTGGAAATCAGCACCAGCAACGGCAATAATGCCAGCATAACACCAATCATAAGCATAACCGGCATATATACAACGTCCAGTATCTGCATCTGCAGACCATATCTTGGAACAATCTTACACACAATACTCGCATTTGCCTCTGACTGACTGCATATCACATCATAGTTTCCATAGGTAAAATGCATCTTACGCTCCCGGTAATCCTGCTTCATGAACTCCTCACTCTTCAGGTATGACTCCACCTCTTCGTCCATCGAACCGGCTCTGCACAATTCTCCGCCATTCTTATCCAGAATCAACACGCCTTCCCGCTCATTCTGAATAATGTTCTCACACATATCACTAAAACGTTCTTCACTGACCCCGATCACAATGTACCCCAGTGTCTTCTTCTGCGTCAGATCGAAGATCTCACGGTACAGCACAACCTTATCTGTACGATTCGTCTCATAAGTATCTCCTCTGCCTTTTAAAACACTCTTCCAGATCATCCCATTATCACTTTCAATCGTCTGCTGGTAAATCTCCATCTCATGTACCTGATCAATATCAGAGATATAGACGCTTCCATCCATTCCCCGCAGATAAGGACGCACTCCATTCTCAGGATAGATTGCAATCGTCTTAATATGCCCTTTCAGCGATATCATATCCTGCACGATCTGCATCGGAGCATCTTCAAGCCAAAGTTTAGAATTTCCATTTAATTCTTCCGCATTATTTGCTTTCAGAAGATTATGGACTTCTGTATTAATACAGATATACGTGGAAAAATCCTTAATATCTGTCTGTAACATATTGATGCTCTCTTCCAGTGTATTCACGCTGGCAACATCATTTTCAAGCCTCTTATTCAGTTCCTTATTATAATTACTAAAAAGAAGAACAAGGCATATCAGAAAAAGCACCGGGGTAATAATCAGATATCCATAAAAGATCAGTTTCTTCTTTACACTCAAATGATCAACCCACTGCTTAATCTTATCCATATGCCTGTTCTCCTTTAATGTATGCTAGCCCTTTACGGCGCCCATAGCAACACCCTTCGTAATATGTTTGTTCAAGATAATATATACAATAACTGCCGGGGCTGCTGTCAATGCCATTACTGCGAACTGTACCGCATAATTGGATGAATATTCTCCGGTAAACTCCAGGATGGAGAATGGAAGCGTCTTCCATGTCGGCGAACTTAAATATGTACTAGCCATCATGAATTCATTCCAGTTATTCAGGAACGTCATGATCGCTACAGTAGCAATCGACGGCTTAAGCATCGGCGTAATGATCTGGAAGATAATCCTATATATTCCGCAGCCATCCATAACCGCCGCTTCTTCCAATTCCACCGGAATCGCAGACATAAAACTGGTCATCAAAAATAATGCCTGCGGAAGCGAGAATGCAACATACGGTATTAACAATGCCCACATAGTATCGGTAAGTCCCAGCATACTGTATATCTTATAATTCGGCAAAAGTGTTGCATGAATCGGTATCATCAATCCCATAAGGAGCAGCATCTTTACGGTACCGCTCAGTTTCCATCTCATTCTATGGCAGGCAAATGCTGCCATAATAGAAACCAGAATTACCAGAACTACTGCAAGCCCATTAATTAGTATACTATTTTTTAAGTACAAAAGGAAGTTACCATCTACAAAAGCTTTTACATAATTGCCCCACTGAATCTTCTTCGGAATGATGAGAAGTCCGCTTGTGAACATCTCATTGCTGCTTGCCAACGAAAAGTCTAATAGCCAGATCAAGGGGAATATCTGTATGACAGCCACGATGATAAGGACTATCCATAATATCGGCTTTGTAATTTTACTTTTTTTCTTTCCAGCACGTTCCATTATACTGCAGCCCCCTTTGCTCTTGCTTTTTCCAATTTCTTAAGTTTCGTCTCTTCCCGGTCTTCGAATATCTTATTCAGGATCACTGTTGCTAACAGACAGATAATAATGAATATTACGCCAATGGCATTACCATATCCATACTTGAATGCCTTAAATGCCTGCTGATACAGATAGTTCGCTGTGAACTGCGTGCTGTTTCCAGGACCGCCGTTCGTCAATAGATATACTGTCTCCATCTGTTTCAGGGCTGATATGACGGCCATCGTTACATTTACCTGGATTACCGGCTTCATAAGAGGCAATGTGATTTTCAAAAATGTAGTAGTCTGGTTAGCTCCATCAATTGCGGCTGCTTCATATAACACCGGATCAATATTCTTGATACCTGTATAATAGATCAGCATTCCCCATCCAAAGCCATGCCAGATCAATACGATCAATACTGCCCAGATTGCAGTGTCTGTACTAAACCAGTTGATGTCGCCTTTGCCGCCGAATGCCTTAATAATATTATTCAGCAGACCAAAATCCGGATTGTAGATGAATTTCCACAAGTATGCGATAACTGCTACGGAGATAACGTTTGGAATAAAGTATACACACCGGAAGAAATTCTCTCCTCTTCCGCCTAACTTATCCAGTACCGCTGCAGTGATCAATGCCAACGGATGCTGGATAAAGATGAATCCCAATGCCAGGTAAAGCGAGTTTCTAAGTGCGATTCTTAATGTCGGATCCTGCAGCAATGTCTTATAATTTTCAAGTCCAATCATATTATATGAACCCATTCCTGAGTAATCAGTAAAACCATAATAAACGCTCAGGCAGATTGGAGCCAGAATTGCGAACAAAAACAGTACCAGTCCCGGCAGTACCAGACTCAGAATCACAAGTTTATTACTATATAGTTTTTTCATATGGCTGCTCCTTTCGCGCAAGTCAAAAGATTAATACCTCTATGATAGAGATATGACCGTCAGGGAACTTTCTCTGGCGGTCATATTAAGTCAAACTGTTCTAATTCATTTTATTTGCATGATGCGCCAATTGTTGAAAGGAAGTCGTCGATAGAACTTGTTCCGTTTGTAACGCTCTGAATCTCGCTTTCAATGCTTGTCTTGAATGCAGATGGTCCGCAGTCGTTGATCGGGTTTCCTGAAAGGTCTGTAGAGTTAGCCAACAGGTCTACAATCTGTTTCTGAAGTTCTGTCTCATCACCTGTCATATATTCACTCTGATCCTGTGCTGATAAGCCTACGCCGTTCTCCCATCCGTATTTGGACAGTTTCTCTGGCTGATACATATAGTTCAGGAATTTGATTGCTTCTTCTTTTACTTCAGAGTTAGCGCTTACTGCATATCCACCGCCGTTCCAAGCTGAGATATCAGTTGCTGCAGCCTTGCCGCCTTCTACGGTTGGCATTGTAAATACTCTGATATTTGTACGGATGCTTTCATCAATATCTTCGTTGGTTGCCATGGATGTCTCCCAGCTTCCCATGTACCACATTGCTGCCTGACCATTGGTAAATAAGTTCTGTGATGTTGCATAATCCTGTGAATCATATCCATTCTGGAACAGACCGGCATCTGCTGCATCTTTCATAAGCTGTGTTGCTTCTTTAATCTCTGGTGCGCTGAAATCGCCGCTTTCAATTGCATCGCTTACGATCTGGGAATAATCACTTCCTACAAGTTTGTAAAGTACATCAGCAAGATAGCAAGCCAGCGGCCATCCATCTCCACCATCCATTGCTACAGGAATGATTCCTTCTGCCTTGATGTCTTCAGCCAGTGCAAGCAGTTCGTCATAAGTCTCCGGAACTTTCCAGCCGTTGTCTTCAAACATCTTCTGGTTGTAATAGAATACTCCGATATCTGTGTTTCTTGGAAGTCCATACAGTTTGCCATCGTATGTATATCCATTCAGCGAGCCTTCAACGAATCCGTAATCTGCGTAATCGTCTGAATTAAGTTCAGCCAGAACACCTGCTTCTACCACTTCATCCAGGAATGCCGGCTGTCCCCAGATACTTACTACATCTGGCATGCCTTCCATAGAATATGCTTTGAATTTTGTCTTATAAGCCTCTTCATCCAGAGCTTCTACTTCGATGTTCACATCCGGATTCTCCTTCATGTACTCATCGATAATTGTCTGCTCTACCAGACCCTGTCCGTTCTTTCTGTCCGGAAGATTAGAGAACACCTTCAAAGTTACTTTGCCGTCATCGGAAGCAGATGATGAATCCTCTTTTTGCCTCCACATCCAACTGCCATTGTTGCTACCATGGATACTGCCAGGAGCACTGATATTAATTTACGTTTCATGCACTTTCCCTCCCTGATTCTTTTGTTTTTAATGCATTTACTTGATGGTTAGATTCTATCATCGCCCTGATTCGAAAAACAGACACCAAAATTCCAAAAAGGTGTAATATTTTCATATCACACCTGTAAGACTCGCCACTGGCAGTTCCCTTCGAAGGCTTACCAGTCAAGACCACCGGCGCAGCCCCAAAAGGAGCTTGCTGGTTTGCTTTGATTTCCTACTACCACTCCAAGTGGTTTATTTCTTGTTTTTCTTTACCGGCTCACCCGTAAACGGGTCAATGTACTCTACTAACGACATCTGATCGTATTCTAAATCCTCTTTCAGTTGATTTTGAATATAAGCCTTGATTGCAGCCGTATTCTTTCCTACTGTGTCTACATAATATCCACGGCACCAGAAATGTCTATTTCCATACTTGTATTTTAAATTCGCATGCTTTTCAAATATCATCAGCGAACTTTTTCCTTTCAAGTATCCCACTATTTCTGATACTGAATATTTCGGTGGAATCCTTACCAGCATATGGATATGGTCACTGCAACATTCTGCCTCGATAATTTCTATCCCTTTTCTTCTGCATAATGTTCCCAGTATTTGTCCCACATCTGCTTTTATGTCTTTGTAGATTACCTGACGGCGATATTTTGGTGCAAAAACGATAGGATACTTGCATTCCCATTTTGTATGAGCTAAACTATTTACGTCCATTCTTAGGACCTCCTGTACTATTTTATTTGTGGTTTTGCAGACCCACTTTTATTCTAGCACAGGAGCTCATACTTATATCTAAAGATCTGCCCTCCCCCTGCATAGCAGGGGGGGGTTATTTTTACTGTGACACAAAAAACGCCGCCCATGGCATATCATGGTCCATGAGCAGCGCTTTCTTGCATCTTTATTTTATTGCCTGAATATCTAACTAGTAATTGTCGCTGTAGTTTGTGCTGTTAGAATTCTTGTTGGATGCATTCTTATCAGATGCATTTCTGTTAGATGCGTTTCTGTTAGATGCATTCTGATTAGATGCATTCTGATTAGATGTGTTCTGGCCAGCTGCATTTCTGTTAGATGCATTCTTGTCAGATACATTTTTGTTAGATGAATTATAGTTCTTAGCCATTGTTAATTCCTCCTAATCTTTTTTGTTACGAGGTTATTATGTCCGTCATCTGATTTTTTATGTATCTTTTTCACAAAAACCACCTTATAAATATATTAAGTTTTTTTTAATTTTTATCTTGCTTTTTGGCTCACTCTATATTATACTTAGTTTTGTAGAAAGAATACTTTCTACAACCCCTTATTAATTATTTATACTCCCCTCAAAAGACCGATGGCTCCCCCATCGGTCTTTTATATTGGAACCCGTAAGATTGAGGGTTCCAATATAAAACTCATCGTCGATTTCCACCAATCAATCTGATAATGAGCATTACCACAAGCAACGGCACCAATATCGGTGCAAGGAGACTTACAATTCCTCCGATCACTGCAACCACTACCATAATCACGCCTACGATTCCCAGGATCAGAAGCAACTTTTTCCACCATGCATCCAGCCCGAACACATGAACATTACCGCCTTTTCTCTGCTGCTCCTGCTCGTAGTAATTCTGTCTGCGCGGCTCGTAACTGTATTCCTCATAAGCATTCCCTTTAGCCTCTACAGCTTCTATAATCGTCTTCGCTATCGCCCACGGATCACCCAATTCATCTATGACAGCCGCTTCGCTCCTGCCTTTTCTCACTTCATCACTGATATAACTGTCATAATAGTTCACATTCTCCTGTATCACAGCACCGCTTAGATCGTTTGCCAAGGCCTGTCTCAGTCTTTCCAAAAATTCATATTTCGTCATGAACATCCTCCTACGTTGTTATTATATAAAAAAGAATATGCTTTGCACATTCTCGCGCCAGCAGCCATTTTCCACTTGCGCGTAGTGCGCATTCTCCCGGAGGGTTTTATTGTATAGGGAACGAAGTTTCCTATGATACACTAAAAACCTTGAACTTAGAATAGCACATACATATGTCTATTCCAAGTCCAAGGTTCTTAAAATTTTCTAATCTCTTTATTAATATATTGATTATACCTCGAAGATCAGGTCGCCGTAGGATGGCATTGGCCATGCTTCTTTGTCTACGATCATCTCCAATTTATCAACCGGTGCGCGGAGCGCTTCCATAGCAGGAACTACATCAAAGTGGTAGAATCTTGCCTGCTCTTCTCCCTCTTCCATTGCTGCAGCCTTATCTGTAACTTCTGTCAATGCGACTAATGCCTTCTTTGTCTCTGCAAGCAATGCGGATACTTCTGTAAGCAGTTCTGCCTGAACGGACGCATCTGCTCCTGCTTCTTTTACAGCAACAACTGTGTCTGCAAGAGACTTTGTATATTTAATGACTGCGGGTACAAACTGCTTGCTCGCCATATCAATCATAGTACGTGCTTCGATGTTAATTGCCTTTGAGTAGTTCTCGAACTTAATCTCCGCACGAGACTCTAATTCTGCCTTCGTGAATACTTTGAACTTCTCAAACATAGCAATTGATTTCTCAGTTGTAAGTGCCGGAATTGCCTCTACCATAGACTTGATATTCGGCAGTCCGCGTCTCTTGGCCTCAGCAACCCACTCATCAGAATAACCATTGCCATTGAAGACAACTTTCTGATGCTCTGTCGCATATTTCTTAATCAGATCATGTACTGCTGTCTGGAAATCATCTGCTTTCTCAAGCACATCACATGCCTCTGCAAATGCCTCTGCAACGATTGTATTAAGAACAACATTCGGTCCTGCAACAGAATCACGGGAGCCAACCATACGAAACTCGAATTTATTACCTGTAAATGCAAATGGTGATGTTCTGTTACGGTCTGTAGCATCCTTTGCAAGATCCGGAAGTGTTCTTACTCCGGTCTCCAACTTGCCGCCCTTCAGGCTATGTGTTGCTGATCCTGTACTAATCAACTGTTCCAGCACATCCTCCAACTGCTCTCCTAAGAAAACTGAGATGATTGCCGGAGGAGCCTCATTAGCGCCAAGTCTGTGATCGTTTCCTGGGTCTGCTGCAGATTCACGGAGCAGGTCAGCATGTTCATCTACTGCCTTCAGAATACAGGTAAGTACAAGCAAAAACTGGATATTTTCATGAGGTGTCTTGCCCGGGTCTAATAGGTTCTTGCCATCGTCTGTAGTAATAGACCAATTGTTATGCTTGCCAGATCCATTTACTCCTGCAAATGGTTTCTCATGAAGCAGGCATTTCATACCATGCTGGCAGGCAACTCTCTTCAACGTCTGCATTACCAGGTGGTTATGGTCAACTGCCACATTCGCCTCTGCATAAATCGGAGCCAGTTCGTGCTGTGCAGGTGCGACCTCATTGTGCTGTGTCTTAGCAGATACGCCAACTTTCCACAGTTCAATGTTCACATCCTTCATGAATCCTGCGATTCTCTGACGAATTGTTCCAAAATAATGATCGTCTAATTCCTGTCCTTTCGGAGGCATTGCTCCAAAAAGTGTACGTCCGGTGTAGATCAAGTCCTTTCTCTGCAAGAACTTCTCTGCATCTACAAGGAAGTACTCCTGCTCAGGTCCAACAGAAGGAGTTACCTTCTTGGATGTTGTATTTCCAAAGAGACGCAACAGTCTGATGGACTGCTCGTTGATTGCTTCCATAGAGCGAAGCAGTGGAGTCTTCTGGTCAAGCGCCTCGCCAGTATATGAACAGAACGCTGTCGGAATACAAAGTGTTGCGCCAGCCGCATCATGTCTTACAAATGCCGGCGATGTACAATCCCACGCTGTATATCCTCTTGCCTCGAATGTTGCACGAAGTCCACCTGACGGGAACGAAGATGCATCCGGTTCTCCTTTGATCAATTCTTTTCCCGAGAAACTCATCAACACTTTTCCGCTTTCCAGAGGCGCTGAAATGAACGAATCATGCTTCTCAGCAGTAACACCCGTCAGAGGCTGGAACCAGTGGGTGTAATGAGTAGCACCTTTTTCAATTGCCCACTCCTTCATCTCATGCGCAATTACATCTGCTGTCGCAAGGTCCAGTTCCTTACCTTCCTCAATTGTTTTCTTCAGATCCTTGTAGACTTTTTTCGGAAGACGTTCCTGCATAACAGTATCATTGAATACGTCTTCACCAAAAATGTCAGCTACGTTAAATGCCTCACTCATATTTCCTACGTTTCCTTTCCTAATCTTATATTTATGTTGCTATATAATTAGAAAAAGGCACTCCAGATCTCATCCGGAACGCCTTCGTTCTATCTATGCCTGTTAGTATAACTCAACCAGCCGAAAAAGGCAAGTGAATTTTTCACCAAATTATTCAGCCTTACCTACTGAACCAAATAATTCCATCTTTTCTTTTACTTTCTCAATGATTGCTTCATAACCAGGTTTTAATAACTTACGTGGGTCAAATCCCTTTCCTTCCTGGTCTTTTCCTGCTTCGATGTACTGGCGTGTAGCTTCAGCAAATACCAGCTGGCACTCTGTATTAACGTTGATCTTAGCAACGCCTAAGTCAATTGCTTTCTTAATCATATCATCCGGAATACCTGTACCACCGTGAAGTACTAATGGCATATCTCCTGTTAACTGCTGAATAGCATCCAGAGTCTCAAAACTAAGCCCAGCCCAGTTCTCTGGGTATTTTCCGTGAATGTTACCGATACCTGCTGCAAGCATGTCTACTCCAAGATCAGCGATCATCTTGCATTCCTGTGGATCAGCACACTCGCCCTGTCCGATTACACCGTCTTCTTCTCCGCCGATAGAACCAACTTCCGCCTCCAGGGACATTCCTTTCTCCTTGCAGATTGCAATCAGTTCTTTTGTCTTCGCAACGTTCTCTTCGATTGGATACTTAGATCCATCAAACATGATAGATGTAAATCCTGCTTCGATACATTTCTTACATCCTTCGTAAGAACCATGGTCAAGATGTGTAGCAACCGGAACTGTAATTCCCATCTCTTCTACCATTGCCGCAACCATAGCCTGTACAGTCTTATAACCGGTCATATACTTTCCAGCACCCTCAGATACACCTAAGATAACTGGTGACTTTGTCTCCTGAGCTGCTGTTAAGATAGCTTTTGTCCACTCCAGGTTGTTGATGTTGAACTGACCTACTGCATAGTGGCCCGCTACTGCTTTTTCAAGCATTTCTTTTGCTGATACTAACATATCTAATTCCTCCAATTTCTTTGCTCTGCCACAGCACTAAACCGCCGAGGCAACATTTAATAAATTCGCTTTTTCTATTATATCTCATAATTAGCGAAAAAACAATGGGGACGGGGGAATTTTAAATTGGGGACGGGGGAAATTGCAAAAACCCCCGTCCCCGACGAAGTGCGTTGAAGTGATAAAGTGGCAGATGCAACAAAAAACCTCCTGAAGATTTCTCTTCAAGAGGATTCTTTCGTGACTCCGAGGGGAATCGAACCCCTGATTCCAGCGTGAGAGGCTAGCGTCTTGACCGCTTGACCACGGAGCCTTATTATGTACGTCTCTCTGTATCGTACTTGCCTATTATAACAAACAAATATCAAATAGGCAAGTACTTTTTTTAATTTTTTTCATTTTTTG
>NZ_JBNPMC010000033.1:0-38753 GCF_050313795.1 Bariatricus sp. SGI.154 | reverse complement strand
CCTTTGTACAATAATATTGGGAATGTCCAAAAAGCGATTGATTTTTGAAAAACATTCGCTTTTATAAAAAACGAATCCACCTATCTTTCTTATTTATTACAGTTCTAGTCATCAAACTCTCATTCTAAGACACATGGATTCTGTTTTTCCACTTTTTCTTACTTTCCGCCACAATCCGCGGTATCTCCCAGAAGAATCTGGATTCCGTGTTCCAGATGAGGCAGGATATATTCCAGGCTTTCTTTCACTGCTTTCTTGCTGCCCGGCAGATTCACGATCACTGTCTTATTCCGAATAACGGATGCGCCTCTTCCTAACATGGCTCTTCCCGTAATGGATAAGGAATACATACGGATTGCATCTGCAATTCCCGGTGCATTTCTCGTGGCAACCGCAAGTGTAGCCTCTGGCGTACGGTCACGCTCGGAGAATCCGGTTCCTCCCGTAGTCAGAATCAGACTGACTTGTCTTCCATCCGCAAGGCGAATCAGTTCCTGCTCAATTTTCTTCTGATCATCCGGCAGCATCAGCCTCTCAACCACACGGTATCCGGCTTCTTCCACCATCTCGCAGATCAGCGGACCGCTGGTATCCTCCCGTTCTCCTTTGACCCCTTTATCGCTTAAAGTCACAACCGCCACCGTATAACGTGTATCGGCTTTCTCTATGATCTTCATCTCATCTCCCACGGATATTGTTCCTCCTTGGATTACCTGAGCAAATACTCCCTGGGTTGGCATAATGCATTCGCCCATCTTATGATAGATCTGACAATGTGTATGGCACTCCTTGCCAATCTGTGTCATCTCCAGAATCACGTCATTGCACTGGAAAGTTGTTCCCACCGGAAGATTCCGAAAATCAAACCCCTCTACTACCAAATTCTCGCCAAACGCTCCCGGCTTTACATCCGCTCCCCTTCGGTTAAATTCTTCAATTCTCTCTGCTGACAGCAGACTTACCTGCCTGTGCCAATTTCCACCGTGAGCATCCGTACTGATTCCAAATCCTTCCTTGAATTCTGCAGATTCTACATTTACTTTCTGAATTCCTCTTCTGTCACTGGTACAGACTGCTTTTACAATTCCCATATCTATCCTCCAATTCCTGCCATCTTACGCTTTTCCTGTATCTCCTTTTTTGTCTGATCTCCGAATGAGTGACACCTTGGTTTCGCGTAGATCGCATCTTTTAGTATTTTCTCTAATTCCCAGTCATCAATGCCATTTCTCATCTCCTGCTTAAGATTGATATGACTTTCGTAATTCAGACAAGGCTTAAGGATCCCATCTGCGGTCAATCTCACACGATTACAGCCTTCGCAGAATTCATGGCTGATTGCACTAATGAAGCCAATCTTCCCTTGGAATCCCGGTATCTGATAGTACTTTGCCGGACCATTTCCAAGCATTTCTTCTATCGGAAGCATCGTGCCATATCGAGATTCCAGGCCCTTCCTGATCTCATCCTGATAGATTCCTGCCTTCTCCACTCCCATGCCAATGGGCATCATCTCGATAAAGCGGACTGCCACCGGATCATGCTTCGCTAATGCCGCAATATCTGCAAGTTCATCCTCATTGAACCCACGCATCGGAACACAATTTATCTTTGTCGGTATGCCAGTTGCTACTGCCTGCTTAAGACCGGCTTGTACTTTGTCATAATCATCCCGACGCGTGATATAACGGAATCGTTCCCGGTTCAGCGTATCCAGGCTGATATTAATTCCTGTTACTCCTGCCTGTACAAGTTCTGTCAGATACTGTTCAAGTAGTGCACCATTGGTGGTGATGGTTACCGACTCAATTCCCGGCATTCTGCTAATCTCTCCTATGAGTCCGCAGACTCCTCTTCGTACAAGCGGTTCTCCTCCCGTAATCTTCACTTTTTTTATCCCAAGACCTGCTGCAAGTCTTACGAGCCTGAGAATCTCTTCATAGGTCATAATCTCCGTATGGCAGATAGACTCCACCCCTTCCTCAGGCATGCAATACCGACACCGGAAGTTACAGCGGTCTGTTACCGATATTCTGATATAGTCAATGGTTCTTTGATACTGGTCTTTCATTCTATCATTCCCTCCGCCAGAACATAACCTCTCTTATTTTCCAAATCCGCAGTTCGGGAATGTACAGACCGGACAGGACAGGCATAGACCTCCTTCGCCAAGGATATCCATATCCTTCTTCTCTAACACTTCCCCCGCCATAATTCTCGGCAGCACCAGGTCAAAAACCGTCCGCTTCGCATACATCACACATCCCGGAAGTCCCATCACCGGAATCTTCTGCTCTCCATAATATGCCAGAAGAAACATTGCTCCCGGCAATACTGGCGCACCATAGGTTACGATATCCGCCCCCGTATTGCGGATGGCAAGTGGTGTCCTGTCATCCGGGTCAACGCTCATTCCTCCGGTACAGATGAGCATATCTGCTCCCGCATCCAAAAGCCTCTGTATACATGCAGTAATTCGCTCATGGTTATCATCACTAATCTCGTGCCCTACAATCTCCACATCGTATTCGGACAGTTTTTCCAAGATGACCGGAGTGAAAGTATCCTGGATTCTCCCATGGAACACTTCATTTCCAGTTGTTACAATCCCTGCCCTTTTCTTCTGATATGGCATAATCTCGAAGATCGGAGTATCTCCTCCCGCTTCCTTCGCACGTTCCATCTTCTCCTTCTCAATCACCAGCGGAATGATCCTGGTTCCGGCGATCTTATCCCCTGCTTTCACCGGGAAATTCCCGTGTCTGCTGGCAATCATCATCTCACCAAGTGAATTGATCCGATTCAGCTTCTCTCTATCTATCTTCAGCAGACCGTCACATTCTGCAATCAGTTCGATCTTTCCTTCTTTGATCTCTGACGGACGCATATGTTCATTCTTACAGATATCGTAGAGAATCTGTGCCGCATCATTTTCATGCAGCATATTCTCATTGTTCTCCCAGATATAGATATGTTCCTTGCCAACGCTTAACAGAACCGGAATATCTTCTTCACGAATAATATGTCCCTTACGAAAAACCGCATCTTTCGTCACACCTTTAATAATCTGGGTAATGTCATGACATAGGATCTGTCCCACTGCATCTTCTGTCCGCATTAATTTCATCTTGTTTTACCTCCTCGATTATTTTTTCAAAACAAATCGCTTTTCAAAAAAATATCTTGATATATCTCATCTGCTGCTTTTTCTACTTGCTTTTCATACACTTCAAATAATTCAAGCAGTTTCTTTCCTCTTTGCGTTACATGCGCCGCGCCGCCATTCTTGCCCCCTGGCCGCCGTTCTACAATCTGATAACCTAACTCGTCCTCCGCCGAATGAATAATCTTCCAACCTTTGCTGTAAGACATGCCCATCTTCGCACATGCCTCTCTCACAGATCCAATGCTGTCAATCTGCTTAAGCAAAGCCGCCGTTCCCGGTCCAAAGAATGGTCTGGTCTTCCTCAGCCACACCTTCACCTGCGCATGCTCTCCTGCATCCCTTTGTTTTGCAGGTTTCTGATAATCTGCTGAAATCTCTGCCTCCATAATCACACCTCCATCGGTTGATACCATTATTATTGATAATACCATATTTTTCTCTTATTTTCTATGCAATTTTAAATCATTTTATCTTCCTCTTGACATATATCCGAAATCGGACTATAATCGGCATTGCAAAGTCCGAAATCAGACCAATGTATTATTTTCAAAGAAGGAGACTTAATCATGAAATTTGAACAAACCAATGAATTAAAAGAATTCAATCAATTATATAAGGAACTTGATGAAATGTATCACATAATAGCACTGAATGCCGGCTTATCCGACAGTGCTTTCCTGATTCTATATACCATCATGGAAAATGGCGGCGGTTGTCTGCAAAAAGATATTGCTGCCATGTATTCTATCAGTAAGCAGACGATTAACTCATCAATCAAGAACCTGGAAAAACAAGGTTATCTGGAATCAAAACCCGGCAAAGGGCATGACAAGCATCTCTTCCTGACTGCTGCCGGACAGGCTTTTGCCGATGAAAGGATCATTCCGGTCATGCAATTGGAAAATGATATCTTTCAGGAGATGCCACCAGAAGAAATCTCCGAATTTCTGCGGTTAACACGAAAATATATCGCAATATACCGCAATAAATTCAATCATTTATTAATCGGAAGGAATGAATCATGAAAATACAATTATCTGACCATTTCACATATAAACGGCTGATCCGTTTCGTAACTTCATCAATCCTTATGATGATATGTACATCTTTATATAGTATTGTAGATGGATTCTTTGTATCGAACTTCGTAGGAAAGACTCCGTTTGCTGCCGTCAACCTGATCATGCCGGTTATGATGGGCGGCGGAGCCATAGGCTTTATGATCGGCACAGGAGGCAGCGCAGTTGTAGCGATTACCCTTGGAACAGGAAACCGCGAGCGGGCGAACCAGTATTTTTCCATGCTTGTATACACCTCACTCTTTCTTGGTCTCCTATTGTCAGCACTCGGTTTCATATTCATCCGTCCTATCTCAGCTGCGCTGGGTGCTTCCGGAGAGTTGCTTAGGTACTGTATCATATATGGAAGGATACTCTTCATTGGAGAGACTGCATTCATCCTGCAGAATATTTTTCAGAGTTTCTTTGTTACTGCCGAAAAGCCCGATCTGAGTCTAAGGCTCTCTATCCTCTCCGGGCTAACCAATATGATATTAGACTTTCTTTTTATTGTAGTCTTTCATTGGGGGATTGCTGGGGCTGCCGTTGCTACTGCTATGGGACAGGTTGTCGGAGGCATCATACCTCTCCTGTATTTTTCCAGGAAAAACAGCAGTCTGCTTCAACTTACAAAGACTCGCTTCTATGGGAAAATACTGTTAAAGACTTGCACGAATGGTTCTTCAGAACTGGTAACGAATCTTTCCTCTTCTATTGTGAATATTCTATACAACTATCAGTTTATGAAGTTGGTTGGGGAAAATGGAGTTGCCGCCTATGGAATCGTTATGTATGTCAATTTCATCTTTATGGCAATCTTTTTTGGTTACTCTATCGGAAGCGCGCCGCTTACCAGTTACCATTATGGTGCAGGCAACCATGACGAATTGAAGAACCTGTTTGGCAAAAGCATCCGCATTCTGGTTGTTTCCAGCCTCATCCTGACTTTAATGGCAGAAGTTCTTACTGTGCCTTTGGTACGTATCTTCGCAAGTTACGATGCTGAATTATTCGATATGACCTGTCATGGTTTCCGCCTGTATGCTCTTGCGTTCCTTTTCATGGGAATCAATGTGTGGGGTTCGTCATTCTTTACCTCTCTTGGAAATGGAGCCGTATCCGCTGTGATTTCTTTCTTGAGAACGCTTGTATTCCAATTGGCGGTCGTCCTCATCCTGCCTCATTTTCTTGGGATTGACGGAATCTGGATGTCTATTGTTGTCGCTGAACTACTGGCACTTGTGATTACAATATTATTCTTTATCACCAGGCGGAAGCAATATCACTACTAAAAATAGGGCTGTCATATGACAGCCCCAGTTCTTCTCTGTTCTATTTTTACTTTCCGATCATTGCCAAAAGTTCTTCCTTGGACTTCGCTCCTACATCTCTCTTCACAGCCTGTCCATCCTTGAACAGTATGAACATTGGAATCGACATTACAAAGTATTCTCTTGCCAGTTCTGCATTCTCATCCACATCTACTTTGCAGATCTTCACATCTGTTACTTCCTCTGCAATCTCCTCAACAATCGGTCCTACCATCTGACAAGGTCCACACCAGGTTGCCCAAAAGTCAACCAATACCGGAACCTTAGACTCTAATACCTCTTCTTTAAAATTATCTTTCGTCACATGTATTACTGCCATAATATTATTCCTCTCTTTCATATTCGCATGGCTCATAGCCTATATAGACATTATAACCGATTTTTTCAAAATGTCTGTAACTTTATCATTTTTTTAGAATTGGGGACGGGGGAAATTGCAAATTCAATGCCCCGTCCCCAATTCGATTTGCCGTGTCCCTTTTTCAATTTGCCCTGTCCCTTTTTGGATTCCTTTGCTAAAATTAATCATATTTGTTGTAACGAATTCTTATGTCATGCGTCTAATGGACAAGCAAGGGAGGTGACGGAATGAAAAATGATTTTGAAGAATTGTACAATCGTTTCTTTAAGGACGTGTATCTATTCGTTCTTGCAATGAGCAAAGACCCGCATATTGCGGAAGAGATTACGCAGGAAACTTTCTTCAAAGCGCTAAAAGAAATCAAGCATTTCCGCGGAAATTGTTCCGTCAAATCCTGGCTGTGCCAGATTGCCAAGAATCTCTATATCTCTTATACCCGTAAGAAAAAACCTGTTCCTCGCGATACTTTAGAACAGATTCCAGATCATTCAGATATGGAAGACCTAATCATCCGGAAAGATGAAGCATTATCCATCTATAAGGTGCTTCATTGCCTGGATGAGCCTTATAAGGAGGTATTCGTCCTACGGGTGCTTGGGGATTTAAATTTTAAAGAGATCGGAGAGATATTTAGCAAACAAGAGACCTGGGCAAGAGTCACTTATCACCGGGCAAAAATAAAAATCCGGGAACATATTCTGGAGGCACCAGAACACTGACACATACCATTACATTTACGAGGAGGTTATAGATATGGGAAAAATACCTTGTGATATTATCAGGGACTTACTGCCACTGTATGAAGATCATATATGCAGCGAAAGAAGCAAGCATGAGATTGAAGAACATCTAATCGAATGCGAAAACTGCCAGCAATATTATGATTCTATACATGAAAAATTACCACCAGTAACACTTTTAGACGATAGCAATGGCATTACCGGCTCTAAGACTCAAGAAACAGACAGTTCTTTTAACGAAGATATTGAATTCATAAAAAAAATTTACCGAAAACTAAATCGTCGGCAACTGATTACACTCATTACGTGTGGCATTATAATCTTGATCATACTCACACTGTCAATCGCAAATGATGACCCTGGCATTAATGAATCCCTTAGAAAAATTCCAGCATTTGATTGGCGAATTGATACAGAAAAAATTAAAATTACAGAACTCTATCAGTTAGAGAATGGAAATATCTATGTTACATTAGAAAGCAAGCAGCCCTTTGCTATCGCATCCTGGGGATTCGAACCACCTTCCGAAAATATATCGCCCTCCTCATCCTATAATAATGGTTTGGCAATCCTGTCGTTACGGCGAGCATATTGGTCAGAATTATTCGACTCTGCTGTTCCGATGTCCAAGAGTTCCTTCGTTCTGCCACTAAAAGAAGCGGTAACAATTGACGATGACAGCAAACTGATCATCCATGAAAGTTCTTCCATCTATTTCGAAGGAAAATGCGACAAGAGGCTGCTTATCTGGAAGAGCGGACAAGAACTAGATCCCGCCCCGAATACGATTGAAGAAAAGGTGCGTAATGAATGCAAGCCAGCAATTGATACCGATATCGATTACTCTACTACCCCCAACTGTTCACAAGAAGATTCGGAAGAAGCGCATATATTCATCTTTGATGATAGAATGTATCAATAAAACATAATCAAACAAGTTCTCCAATTACCACTTATACATTATTTAGATTCATCTGTGGCAATTGGAGAACTTGCATTGTTCAAAATTTTTATTTTACCTTAATTCTATATACCGCCTCGAATTCCGCTCCTGGCTTAAGTATATTCCCCCATTCCCGGTCTTTCAGTTCTCCATCGAATGCCTCACTGTCACATCGTCCATACCAAGGTTCGATACACACGAACGGCACATGTTTCTTCGGTGGCGACCAGATTCCTACTAACGGTGCATCGAATTCCACTGCCAGATATTCCTTCTTATCTCCATCCAGAAGCGCAACTCTCTGTACCTGATGATTCTCAATCACGAGCGCGTCTCCGTCAAACAGATCTTCTGCGATTGGCAGAATCCCCTCTGTAAGCACATACTCTTTCTTCTGGGTCGTTACCAGACCGCCTTGTCCGAATACCGTGTTGCAGAACTTCTCTAACACATTCCCCTCACCATCCTGGAAACGCAAATAGCAGTCGGACTGTTTTTCTCCTTCTTTAAGCGGACAGAAGAACGCCGGATGTGCTCCAATCGAAAAATACATCTCCTTATCATCCGTGTTTTTTACTCTCCACATGACAGACACGCCATCTTCCACAAGGGTATAGCCGATCTCCAAACGAAAACGAAATGGATAAGCCTTATATGTTTCTTCATCAGAACTCAATCCAAACCACACCGTGTCCTCGCTCTGACTAATCAGCGTAAAATCCTTATCCCTTGCGAATCCATGTTGATTCATCGGATATTCCTTTCCTTCATGACGGTATACTTTATCTTTTACACTTCCTACGAACGGGAAAAGTACCGGAGAGGAACGTCCCCAGAACTTTGGATCTGCGTTCCATAAGTATTCCACGTCACTATCCTTTCTTTTGATAGAACGCAATTCCGCTCCATGATAGTTTACCCGAATTTCCAGATTTTCATTTGTTAATGTAATTTCCTGCATCCTTTTGCTCCTTCCTCTTATAATGCCACATTTACATAATGTATAATTCCCGCAAACTTGCTGTCTTCCATATTACATTGGATGTTCTTTCAGATATTCTCCCACCATTCGGAATTCATCTTCATAGATGCAATTGGGCAATGTACCATCCTGTACTTTCTGCCTGCATTCTTCATAATCCATCCAAATAACTTCTTCCACTTCCGATTCCTGCAATGTCAATTCCTCTATCTCAACAGGCTTCGTATACACATATACCGAACTCAGTTCATTGTCCCGGAATACTTTCCCATAAAATACATCTTCAAACGCACCATGATGAATGCCAATATATTGCAGATCTTCTTTCGCCGCATGGATTCCCAGTTCTTCCTCCATCTCCCGGACTGCCGATTCCAGACACCCGGCTCCTGCCACCACATGTCCTGCCGAAGAGATATCATAGCATCCGGGGTTGGAATCTTTACATGCACTCCGTTTCTGAAGGAGCACATCATAACCACTCCTCTGATTCTTTCTTACCACCCACATATGCACCGTTGCATGAAGGCTTCCTTCCCGGTGGGCAACACCCCTTTCCCGCACGATTCCAGTCTTACTGCCATCCATATTCAGAATATCAAACAGTTCCATCGGCTCGCCATCTAAGGCTGCAGATACCAGTTTGTCATGCCCGTCATAGACTAATTTTAATGAGAAGAAATCTTCTCTTTCATCCATCAACCGGAAGAAAATCTTGTCTCCTTCCCAGATATTCAGATTCCATACCTCCTCAATATCTACCCATTCCAGTTCCCCTTCATCACAGGGAATCGGCTCGCCTTCAAAAGCATCGGCAGTGAACAAAGACATATATTCTGTCACACCATTTCCTGATACAAAAGTTACGATTCCCCGGTATCTATAAGATGTCAGTATATAGCCTGTCTCCTCTCGTACCTCACGAAGCAGACACTCTTCCGGACTTTCATCCGCCTCAAAATGACCGCCTACACCGATCCATTTATCCTTATTGACGTCATTCTTCTTCACAGTCCTGTGAAGCATCTGGTATTTCCCATCTCTCTCTATGTAGCACAGAGTACTTAATCGTGCCATCTTTCCTCTCCTTCTTTCTTCTTACCATCTAGTACAGTGAATCATATTCACATCAAATCGCCCTTATACACAGGCAGCCATATAGCAAGTTCTTTCTGAATAGAAATCACATAATATCTTGCGCTTCTGCGGAATTCATTCTATGATAAGCGTAAGCCTACTATTACTATCTTACCTAATCTGAAGGAGAATTGCAATGAATCGTACCATTGATTATATCATAGATGATGCCAGCGATGGCTTAAGAATAGAACAATACTTAAGACGCCGTGGCTATTCCGGTCAGAATCTGGCAGAGATCAAGCGAATGCCCAGAAGCGTCTTGGTAAATGGAGAGCACTATTATATGCGCCAACAGTTGAAAACCGGCGATCATCTGTCCATCCATATCTGCGAGACAAAATGCTCTGAAAAAATTCCGCCTGTACAGTTGCCGTTAACTATCGTGTACGAGGATGAAGACATTATCGTAATCAATAAAGCCGCTGGAATGCCTATCCATCCTTCCCTGAATAATTATACCAACTCCATGGCAAATGCTCTGGCATGGTATTATCAGGAGCAGGGCAAACCATTCATCTTCCGCTGCTGCAACCGCCTGGACCGGGACACTTCCGGCCTTACCGTGGTTGCCAAGCATCTGATAAGCGGCAATATCCTGTCTGACATGGTACGCCGCCGGGCAATCCACCGGGAGTATCTTGCAATCGTACGCGGACATGTCACCCCTGAATCCGGCACCATCGATGCACCTCTGGCACGCAAGCCCGGAACGATCATTGAACGGACGGTCGACTGGGAACATGGAGAGACAGCCATTACTCACTATCAGATCGTGGACGAAAAAAACGGGCACAGCCTTGTCTCATTACGCCTTGAGACAGGACGCACCCATCAGATTCGGATTCATATGAAGCATCTTGGTTATCCATTAATTGGAGACTATCTTTATAACCCGGACATGGAATATATGACACGGCAGGCGCTGCATTCCCATAAACTTGCATTTACACATCCAATCACCGGGAAAGCAATGGAATTCACTGCCCCACTGCCTGAGGATATGCAGCATGTATTCTCCAATATGTAATTGCCAGGTAACTTACGACTCCGATCCATCCGATTCCAGTAGCCACCGCAATCGCCGCTAGTCCCAGTTTTCCGACCAGAAGGTAAGATAGTACCACCCGCGTACTGATATTGATCGTCGTTCCAATCACCGGATTGTGAACCCGTCCGGTTCCCCGGAAATATCCCACGAACGAATTCCCGATAAAGTTCAGTACATAGAATACCGCCACGATTCTTAAATATGCAGTCCCATACTCCATCGTAAGGGAATCCTTCTGTGACAGAAAGATATCCATTCCCCACGGTGCCAGCGCGAACATCAACACAGACAGAGCAATCCCGAAGCCTGCAAGCAACTTCAATCCATGCGCTCTGCCATCCGCTACTCTCTTCTCATCTCTTGCCCCATAATTCTGAGAAATGAAGATCGACACCGCCACTGCTCCACTGTCCCCGAAGGAATTCGCGAATCCCTCCAGCCTTGTCGCCGCAGTGTATGCTGCAATCCCCGCAGTCCCTAATGTGTTAACCGCTCCCTGAACCAGAATCTTCCCGATATACAGATTCGACTCCTGAAGTGCAGAAGCACACCCAAACCGCACAGTCTTCTTCACCAATTCTCGGTGAATTCCTATATCCTGTCTGGAACACATCCATTCCCGATAATATTTCCTCAGATATCCATAACAGCAGGCTGCTGCAACAGACTGTGCCAGCACCGTCGCATATGCCGCCCCCTGTATCCCCATCCGGAAGATTACAACGAAACAATAATCCAATAAGCCATTCAGAAGCACTGCAAGGAATAATACTCCAAGAGCCGCTTTCGTATCTCCTATGGAACGCAGTATTCCTGCAAAGAGATTATACAGATAGGTAAATATCATCCCCACGATAATAATCGATAGATAGGAGACCATCGCCCCCTCCAGATGCTTCGGTGTCTGGATCAACCTAATAAATGGTTTCAGCACCGTAAAGCACACCAGGCATACCCCTGCCGTCAGAATACTCCCCAGACTAAGAGACACGAATACCTGCTGACGGAATTTTCTCTGATCCCCTTCTCCATACAACATCCCAAAAATCACCGAGATTCCCATGCAGAAGCCGTCTAATACAAAAATAAACAGATTCATGATCGTCCCCGCAATCCCTGCTGCGGCAAATGCATCTACTCCCAGAAACCGCCCAATAATCATGGCATCTACCGTATGATAGAATTGCTGAAGAACATTTCCCATAAGCAGAGGAATTGCCAGACCTATCAACTGCTTTTTTATATTCCCTTTTAATAAAGATTGTTTATCCATCCTGTCATATCTCTCCTATCCACTGCTACACTTCACTTATTATAACTATAGTTTCCGAAAAGATATTTGACAAATGCTTATTTAATTCATAATATATAAATAATACTTTATATTAGGAGGCATCTATGACTCGCTTAGAAATCGAAGCATTCCTTATGACAATCCAATGCGGCAGTATCTCTGCCGCTTCCGAAAAACTCTACGTAACTCAGCCGGCCTTAAGCCGCAGGCTTCGTGCGCTGGAAGAAGAATTAGGATACCCTCTGCTCATACGCAATAAAGGCATCCGCAGCATTACATTGACTGAAGAAGGACAAGCCTTTGTCGCCGTTGCTGAAAAACTAAAACATATCTATCGGGAGGCAGAAGCCATCTCCAACCTAAAGCAGAACCCTATACTGAATCTGGCTTCCATCGGAAGTGTCAGTACCTATGTGCTTCCGAATGTACTGCGTCAGATAATCTCAGATGAGACACAATATAACCTCTGTTTTCATCAGTATCATTCGTTTGAATCTTATGGCTATGTAGAGAGCGGGCTGGTAGATATCGCGCTGATCTCCGATGACATGTATTCTAAGAATGTCAGCACTATACCTGCATTTCAAGAGCCCTTCGTGCTGGTCGGAGGTTCTTCCTGGGATCATGTCTCCCGTATCCATCCATCAGAATTAGATCCAAGGCAAGAGATACGGCTCCCCTGGAATCCCGAATTCGACAACTGGCACGAGAAATGGTTCGATGTGACCATCTACCCCAAGGTTCAATTAGATCAGATGTCTCTTCTGGAAGAATTCCTGACCGGAGATCATTATGCCATCGTTCCGCTTCTGGTTGCCCGCAAACTTAAGGGTGGGAATTTAAACATCTGTGAATTAGATTCCGGTCCGGAAGACGAGATTATATATTATCTCACATGCGGAACTAAAAAGAAGGAAATGATAGAACATTTCCTTCATCTACTGCACAAAGAACTGATTCAGACCGATGGTGTAAAATCATTCCTGGCATAATCCAGTTCCTGTTTCTTTGATATGATATTGATATCCGCTTTCATCCATTAACTCCATGTATGGAAGCGGATCAAAATATTCTGGCGAGAATACGCCTGCCTCTCTCCAGACTCCTTTCCCGATCAATTCAATAGCAAGCGCCGCACCGAACCCCGTCTGCGCCACAACCGCCTGAGATCCCCAGGTCTTCATAGACTCCTGATTATCGAATGCCTGATAGATAAAATATTCTTTCTCTCTGCCATCCTTTTTGCCGATGCACTGGACGCCGACCAGCATCTCCCCCTGCATCTCTGTACCAATGTCTTTCGGCTGCGGAGCACATACCGCCACCACATCTCTTGGCACCACTTCCACATCTCCAATCTTCACCGGACGGATGCTTCTTAACCCCAAATGGTCGATAACCTTCAATGCTGTGATCAGATTATCGTCAAGACTGATCTTGAACGTTGCCCGCTTTAAGCCATACTGGCTCAGATATCTTGGCATGGTTACAACCTCTTCATGCTCTACCTTCACCAGGGTATTCTTCCCGACTCCGTCTGGCATCTCGAAGGTCTCAAGCCCGGCAAACGGCTTATCCACAAGAAATCCGCCCCTCGCCTCATCATATTCCACATTCGGATTCATGACTTCATCTAATACCGTCCATACATTGAAGCCGAACATGATGTCATCCGGGTCAGCGCCAGGTACCACAAGATTCCCGCCATCCTTGACATGAACCTCCGTAATCTCATCCAGAAGCTTTGTCGCAGCATATTTGGCAAACACATTCACGACACCTGGGTCAATCCCCAGACAGATTAGAGCCATGTTGCCACGCTTCTTCCATGCCTCATGCCTGTCAAAATTATATTTTGTCATGGGTTCTGTATAACTATTCTCGATTCCCAGACCATATGCAGGTTCTTCCATCGGTACAGACCATGTTCCCATATTTCCGTAATCAATTCCCGTCTCATATGCTGCATCGAAGATATAATTACTAGCAAATGGCGGTGCGGCATCCATGAGGAAATCAATCTTATGTGCCAGGATCAACTCCTTCATCTCCTCTTTATCGGTTGCATTGACCTTAGAAGCCGTGAATCTACGGTTACCTATACCTTCACCACTCTGCTGATTGTCCTCGCTCAATCCACCCACGCCCCTGCAGTTTCCTGTCTCATTCAACGCATTCGCTATTTCCTGCGCCCGCTTATCGTCATAATCACATACCAGCACATACTCAAGCCACTCGCCCTTCGGATCTCGCCACTCCAGCACCTTTAAGATGCTCTCTCCTACTGCTCCTGCTCCAACTAACATCATTCTCATTGTCTCTTCCTCCACTTATGATTCATTCCATCTTGCCGAATATATGGCTCTTTTTCTCGAATCAGACAATGAAAAAAAGAGCATAGATGTCACTTACAACATCTATTGCTCTCTGTCCTTTTGCCAGTTGGTTCTAGCCTCGTAGGCGATGCATACCGCATTCTCTCCAAAGTTCCGTCAGACTACCTTCCTTTTGCCTGTCAGTTTCCGCCGGAGTAAGATGTGATACCTCCGGGTTTGCTTCTTCGGCCCCTATGCGGTGTCTAGAGTAGTCGTTGACCGGATATATTCTTTTTCTAATTACACATAAAACTTATAAAATAATTTTACCGAACAACCTGTTTCAAAGTCAAGCGAAAATTTCCATATGATTCAGTGTTCTATGAGAAATTGATTACATAAAGTTCATGCAGCGCACGGGTCGCACTGAGATACCGAAACTGTTTAAAGAATGGATTCTTTTTGTCGCCTCCGACTACGAATACCTGATCAAATTCCAGCCCTTTTGCCATATAAAAGGTCGTAACCGTAATTCCCTTACGGAAATTCGAACTGTCCCGATCAATATAAGAGACATCCTCCCGGCACGTTTTTAATCTCTCATAGATATCCCGAGCCTCTTGCTCCGTCATGGCAAGAATCGCTGCGGTCTCATACCCGCCTGCTTTATCACTCTCCCCTGATGCACCTACCTGTACCCGGCGAAGAATATAATCCAGTGCCTCCTCCGTGGATACCACCCTGGTCTCCTCTACCTCTTTGCCATGCCGCTCAATATACTCTATTCCCGATACTCCATTCATCTTCTCAGCGTATCTGGCAATCTCAATGGTATTCCTGTAACTTTTATTCATCTCAATCCGACGCACATATTTTTCTTTTCCAAATATCTTCGGCAGAAATGTAAGCACATCCTGCATTTTCTCATCTACCGTCTGTGCCCGATCGCCAAGTATGGTCATGTTGCAGGAAAACATCCGGTTCAGAATCACATACTGTAGATACGAGTAATCCTGCATCTCATCAATCACCAAGTGGCGTATATTCTTATGGGATGACACAGCATTCAAGCGGTATTTCAGATACAAGATCGGATATACATCTTCATAATCAAGCACACGTTTTTCACGTGGCATATCAGGAAGCCGCGACCATTCATATTCTTCTAGCAGCCAGTTATAGATATCGTACAGATCCGTTGTAACGTACATACTGAGGAACTGCTCCCGAACATACTCCATCTCCTCTTCCGGGATGCTTCGGTCGCATAGCGTCTCATACTCATCTACAAAGTATTCCATCACTGCGTCCATCCGAGACATGAGCGGGATACTCTGGAATTTGAAATAGAACATTTTCAATATGTCTTCCGCTTTTTTCTCCATTCCTTTGTATTTGATATCATGGAAATCTACCAGGCGGTCTTCTAGTTCTATCAGGAATCCTTCCACAGCCTGAACATATTCCTCTGACTGTTTCCATCGATAACGCTCTTTCCGATTCTCCTGAGACTCCACTCCGTCATCCAACTGCTTCTTATTCGGCATATCTGCCATCTGTTTCTCTATATGATGCCACCGATCCTCGCAGTCTGAAGCCACATCCTGTAATTCTCTATACGCAAAGAGGTCGAAACTCATCTCCTGTATATTTTCCTCACCCAACTCCGGCAATATATGAGAAATATAATCCGAAAATACACTGTTAGGCGACAGGATCAGAATATTCGAAGACTTCAGATGTCCCCTGTCATGATACAGAAGATATGCAATCCTGTGCAGCGCAACCGAAGTCTTCCCACTTCCTGCCGCTCCCTGGATTGCCAGAATCTTATCCTTCGTATTCCGGATTATTGCATTCTGCTCCTTTTGAATCGTACATACGATATTCTTAAGCTTTACATCGCTATTCGCTCCTAATTCTTGCTTCAGGATGTCATCATCTATCTTCATATCGCTCTCGAACTCGTAGATCATCCGACCGCCGCGGATCTTATACTGCCATTTGGACAGAATCTCACCTTCCATCAATCCCCCCGGGGCTTCGTAAGATGCCGCTCCCTTATCATAATCATAGAAAAGACCGCTGACCGGAGCCCTCCAGTCATAGATCAGCGGCACATGTCCTCTCTCCTTGGCAAAATTCCCGATCCCGATATAGAAGACTTCTGGCTCATCCTCGCCCTCATATATGAAATCTACGCTTCCAAAGAACGGAGAATCCAGCATCTTCTTCATCCTATGCCGTTTCTTTAAGTTCTCCTGATTCGCATTCACTTGCGTAAGAAGTGCCTGCTGATTGTCAAAATTCTCATATCCATACTGGTCCATCTCCGTGTAGTTCTCCCAGTAATACTCGTTCATACCAGCAATGTCTTTTTGCACTTCTTCGATCGTCTCTCCAAGTTCCCGAATCCTCTGCTTTAACTTCCCGGTTACAAAAACTAAAAATTCTGTTCCTCTGCTCATATTCTCTCTGCCTTTCTAAAATTCGTAATGATATAAGCATTAAATTCCCAATCTCCTCCTATTGCCATCCTTCGCAGATATCAACCCACTCTTTCGCCCGCTTATTCGCCAAAGCAAGCGGAGACACCGCTCCTGACACGTAACCTGTGTAATCCAGAAGGTCTTCAGCATCCAGAACAACTTTCTTTACTCTGAATTTCTTCTCATATTTTGCAAAATCTATCCTTGCATCTCCTGACAGCACGATAACATTCACTCCGATAGGTGCCGCAAATACCAGCGTCTTGGCAATCCGCTCCATTGGAACACCTAATAGTTCCATCGCATCTTCCGTACTGTCAAAATCTCGTTCACAGTCTCTGATTTCATATTCAAAGTCCTGCTTTTTTAATAAGTTGACTACTTGCTTCGCTGCCATAATGCTCCTCCTCTATGATTCCCTTATTTCCTTCTACTATGTAAAACCCAAAAACATATTTAGAACAATTTCAACTGTCCATTTTCCATAGCCCCTGCTTCGATCACGCCAATCCGTATAAATATCGGATACATATAACTTGCACCAAAAGTCCCCAGTTTCTTTGGTCCTATTACTACCCTTCCCAATTCCAGAGCCTTGTGAAATGCCATGATAATACTTGCTTTCGTAATAGACTTATCCTTTCGGGATACAAACATCTCATTCCCCTTAAGGTAATAGAAAAATTCCAGATTTTTTGCAGTGTAAAATGGATATCCCTGAAAGAGAATTAACGTATTCCAAAGCAAGGTGTCTAATCTATCTTTGTCGGTCTCTTCTCCATCGAGCGCCTCCCTCAGATCTCCGACTGCCTGCTGCTGTCTTCTTAATAATTGCTCCTCATCCAAGTCATTAACAAAACGGTAATTCATCATCTTCGAATAACAGTTCATCATCTTCATATTCCATAAAATACTCTTCTAATTGTCTGTCATATTCTTCCAGAAGGGCATCTATCCTTTTCTGCTCCTTCTTATTTCCAACCGCCTGATAATAGCGGGAGGCAGCAATAAACAGAATATCGTTCTCTTCCGTACATTCCGTATCTTCATCCATATACTTATGGATCAGTTTCTCTGCTTCCTCCATCTTCTTATCACTAATACAAGCATATATACCCGCAGTTACCGCCATTATATTATCCGGCTCTTTTTCTATCCATCCTCTACAATAAGCAACGGCTTCACCATGGCGGTTCAATGCATTTAGCGAAGATACCTTCATGAACTGGATATCGGAAGAACAAATCTTCTTCCATCTGAACAATTCCAACAACTCTTCACAAGACCTAAGCAAAGCCTCATGATCATTCCACATATCCAGTTCGTCCAAATAGTCTTCCAGCCACCCTTGCACATCATACTCATAATCTGTCACTTCATCCAATTCATACAACTCCGGGGCAAATTCTGCGTTATTGCTGCGCTCATCTGCAATAATCTCTTTTAACAGACTAAATGCCTGTTCCCAACAAGTCTTATCCCGACTAATTCCTGCCATATTCTCATAACATTTTCCGGTCAGATCGCGAAACTTTTTCCATTTTCTGTTCATAATAATATCTTCCTTTCTCTTTCTACTGTACATTAGCCACTTCCATCAAAATCTCTTCATCGTAACTAGGTTCTGCATGATATCCGGGTCGCACAATCAAGAATCGGTCTTCCGACCATTCTCCATCCACCAACTGCTTCAACAGAGAGTTATTTCCCGGTATCTTCTCATATGTCCAGTTCTTCTCTTTGGCAAGCAGACATGCCTGCTCCTCATATTCCGGGAACGAGAAGTCTTCCCAACTTATATATGCTGCGCTCTGATAGTTCTTCGTAAACTCTGCCTCAATCTTCACAGCCTTCTGTGCCTTTTTCTCATTCCCATGATATCTGGTCAGATACATCTGATATCTGCGCCTTAACCGATCCTCTTCATCCAGTGTATATAGTTCTGTAAATCCGGGAGAATAGTAGAATGTACCTGGATTCTTCTTATAGTATTCCAGATACTTCTCCTTATCTCCCATAAGAAGAGTCACACAATCATGCGCTTTGGGTATTACAAGCGGATATCTGCTGCTTGTAAGCCCTACAACTACATTCGAGCAAAGTCCATATCCCAGAAGAATGGCATCAAAATCATGCTCGCGCGTATCATTCGAATAATGATGGCGATTCTCGTCTATCAAGGTAATCTCCTGCTGAAGAATCTCACGAAGCCGCTCCGGGGTATCATGCAATCTTTGCCGAATCATAGTTACATCAATAACATTCTTACAGGAATATATTACGCTGGCAATCTCTCTTTCTAAGATCTTGCATCCTAGTAATTTATAGTACATCTTTTCTTCCTTTTTTTGATGATATTTGTCTACTATTATACACCAATGCGCATAACTGCACAATAAAAGGTGAAAGAACTAGGAAATCCTGACGGACACCATATACACGATATCTGCCAGGATTTTACTTTTTCACATTACTACTTATCTCACCCCAATACTACTTTTTCAGATAATCCCGAATCGTCGGCACTGCTCCAATTCCGGTAAAAATATACAGCATCACCAAATCCTTATAATATGTTCCCGTCTCAATTATCCCTTCGCTTACAAGTGACGGAACCGCCAATAATGCAGAGACAATATCCACTTCCGCTACCTCTGCCACGGCAAGCCCATAACTGAACATATTACTCAGGTATACCATAATAATCATGATAACAGCACTGATTACCAGCCCTTTCATACTAATCCCCTTAGCTAAGAGGCTATAGCCCTTTAATGTGCAGATTCCCATGATAACCCCGCAAATAGATGCTATGTACCCGAATTGTCCCAAAATCACATACACACCGCTCCTATCAGGCTTCCTGCCAGGGCTCCCAGAATTCCTACTCCTACTCTTTCTTTCAGAACTATTGAGGCACTTGAAGAATCCTGTGCATAATCGTAATTCATATTCCCTTCAATGTTCTCAGTCTTTTCCTGCTCTTTTATCTGCTCATTCATCTTGCATTCATTCATATTCATCTGTTCGTTCATAATTGTTCTCCTTATCAACTCATTCTTATCTCATGCTCCAATCAATAACTACACCTAGAATAACTGTTTCTCCATATACCAATAATCCATTTCCTGAACATAGACGACGTATACACTATCTTCTCCACGGTACTCAGAATACTTATCACTTTCAAATATTTTCTTCCTGCAGTTACCTTCCTCGTCAACAAACTCCATCGGCTCGTTAAACTTCATATCTTCTATGTGCACATACTGAACCTTTCCTTTAGCCGCTTCCCGATATCTGGGAAGTTCCCTGCGTAATATGCGAGGGAACAGCACGACCCCGGCAATTCCTGGAATACAGATAGCCAAAAATAGTACTATTCTATATTTTCCCATGACAAATGAACACAATATAATCGCCCAAACCGGCGTAAAAGCAGATAGCGCTATCATAATAATCCATGACCTTTGAAGTTTCTTTCTTTTGCTCTCCATGTACTGCTGCGCCTGATTTTTCGTCATATCCATCATATGATGTATCATTCTTATCTCTCCTCTTTTTTGCTCCTCTTCACCTTTTATCTCATGCTCCTCTTTACTCATTTGCTCCTCAACATGAATTCGATTCTTTTCAGAAGATAGCCTTGCCTTAATTCTATCTTTCCTTTCTTTCTTTGTCATGACTGGCACATTCAGGCCTAACAGCCGGTTCATATCCTTAGCCCCTTCGGTAAATACCTGGTGTATCGAGGGAAGATATACTGCTACTGCCAATTCCCCCTCCTTCACCTTCGCATCATCATCCGGTTTCATCTTCCAGATCTCTTTATGACCGTCCGCACAGATGAATTCCAGCCATCCATAGATTTCGGCTTCTACAACGCAATATTCGCATGGCTCCCCAGATGAAATGGCTTCTTTGATTCCCCTATGCTTTCGATAAGCGGCCTGATATCCTACAGCAAATACAATTAAAAATACAAATCCCCCAATTCCAATCGCCAGCCACCTTCTGATATCTTCATAGAGAACCGCAATAATAAAGGCTGCCAGCACATCCAGCAGTTCAACGACTACCACGGCTTCCATGCTGCTTCGCATTCTCTTTCGGAATTTGTAGCTGCAGTATCGTTCTGATGCCATGTATCCCATCTGCTGGAATTGATACTGCGGATTATTTTCTGCTTCACCTTTCTCTTCACTGGCAATATCTTGGCTTTCCAATTCTATCTGCACTTTCAATTCCTCCGTCTCCTTTAAGGTAGCATTTTCATTCTTATCCCGTTCATTTTTACGCTTCCACATTGCATCCCATTCTTCCCGATGGTCATCAATGTTCGCAGCCCATGCAAGCCCTGCCTCTGCGATTAGGTTAAAGACGGCCGCAATCACCATGCATCTTCCAAGCCACAGACTCTCATGTGGATATTTCAAACTGACCAACGGCAAGATTCCATAAGCGACTGCTGTCAATAACGCAAAAATATACCATTGTGTTCCTCTTCTTTTTTTGCCGTGAATTACATATTCACGCGTTGCTATTCCCATCAATAGCAGCATATGGATTAATATTATAAATATAACGATTATTCGTTCTCCCGGACGTTTCCGATATCCCTTCTTATAATAATCAGTTGTCTGTCCCTCAATTTTAGCCAGCGCATTTGCGTCAAAAAGAGCTCCTGTAAATGAATGTATCTCCACTTCCATTCCTCTATGAATCGGATATGCTACCGGAACCTTGATAAATTCTTTCGTTGATCCATCTTCGGGATCCTGCAATACTATTGTATATTGGTCAACATCCGAATGTTTTCTGGTTATATCTGTTAAAACAAAATCTTTTATCACCCCTGCTTCTTTTGTATATACCCGATTAAGCACTAATGGAATCTCACTGATTTCAATCATAAAAATCACCGTCATAATACCAAACAATAGCAAACATCCTCCCACCCTTTGGAAATCATTCTTTTTACGAAACCATACATCTTTGAACCCATCTGCCCCACCACATAGAATAGTAACCAAAATCCACCCTATTAAACCCAAATAAACTCCGGCTCTATAATCAAACATTTGTCTGTACCCCCTATGAAGAATAGTATTTTTTCATCCAGTCGGTATTTAAAGTAAAGATGAAATAAATCCCATTGCAAAATCTGGCAACCAGTTCAAATAACCCACCACCACTGAGGATTCTAATCCATTTGTTAACGTACCAAATCCTGTGTTCCAAAGTTCCTGCGCAGCACCAAAACCTGCTGATTTTACGAAGCAGTTATCATCAATTATTAGGGAACCACCAATTCCACTTGCTATTCCAGTTGCAACTGTAGCCACTCCTTTTCCTAAACCTTTCTGGGCAACACCAACCGCTTCTGTCACGCCTCCTATTCCACCGCTTATCGCACCTCCTACAGCGCCACTAATAATACTTTTTTTGACGCGATCATATCTTTCCTGACTTGTCCCTTTTTTTGCTATCTCAGCAGATCCGTTCTGAATAGCACTATTACCGGCACCTTTTAATGAACCTTTCGCTGTCCGTCCAGCCACTTTTCCTATTGTGGACGATTTCCCTTTCGAAATTACCTGCCGCGTCTTCGTTGCTGCCTTCTTTACCCCGGATTTTGCTTTTTTCGCAGTAGTCTTCAAAGTTCGGGATATCTGACCTCGACTCGGTATCTTTCTCCTCACATAACTAACCGCCTTTTTCGCAACCTTCGCCACTCTCGGTCCTGCGATTGCACCAACTACTGCCCCACCGACCGTACATCCGGCAACAATCGCTACTTTCTTCCAGCCTTTCGCCTTAGTCTTCTTTGCGATCTTTCTTCCAGCCCAGAAGCCAACCGCTCCGCCGACTACTCCGCCAACGATTCGTGAGATTGCGATATGTCCGCTCGGATCTTCATAGTTCACCGGGCTATTCGCGCAATATACATATAGATTCCATGTAGATGGCTTCGCCGAATCACCCCGGTAACTGTCACGGGAGATGAAGCGTCCATCCTCCGGATTGTAATATCTAGCGCTTAAATAATAAAGACCCGTACTCTTATCATAGATAGTTTCATTGTAGCAGATTTCATTATAAAAATCAGTATCTCCATGAATACTTGTCTCACCAAAATCTGTATACTGATAGGAAACTACACTCTTTCCATCTGCGTCTCTTAGATTCGTCGTACTGCCTGCCGGATCTTTGTGATAATAATAGTATCCTTCACCTGCATCTTCTTTCCTTGCGGTTGCAATAATATTACCGGATGCTCCCTGGAGATTCAGGCTTGTGCCTTTTCCCTTTCCATCAGTCGTATACAATACGCCGCCATTGCTGTAATAATAATTCGTGGTCTTTCCATCTTCCGTCTTCTGGATTCTGTTTCCTGCTCCATTATACTGGTTTGTCTGCTGAACCTTCTGCTTTCCATCCTCAGTAATGGTGCAAACAGACAGTCTTCCTACCGAATCATAGGTATTCAAGGTCTCTTTTTTACTTACACTATCCGTTTCCCGTACCTGGTTACCATTCGCATCATAGGCGTAAGCCTTCGTCGATATAGCGGTTCCGTTCGCATCTTTTGTATCACTGTTCAGTAGTTGATTCAAACTGTTATAACTGTAGTTCGTGGTCAGTGTGCCCAATGTACTGCTTCTTTCCTGTTTCAGCCGGTTGCCAACTGCATCGTAGGTATAAGAAAGCACGTAACTATTTGCCGCATCCAATTGATTCTCTACTTCTGTACGGATCAGATTGCCCCTGACATCATACTGATAGGTACGCACTTCATCCTGTCGATCCTCTTCCTTCTCCGGGTACAGGTTCTGCAAGGTTTCACGAACAAGACGGCTGTTCTTATCATAACTGTATGTATAGGCTTCCTTTACAAGATCCGAAGCCTCACTATCTGTATAGGTCATGGATACCGGTCTTCGGCAGATGTCATAAGCGTAATGGCACACCGTAGATTGCGGATTACTTACCAATTCGCCAGTTTTAGAGAGCACGCGATAGTCAGTAATGTCAGCAACACTTCCATATTCATCATAAGCATATGTGCGAAGCGTTGCCTCTTTGCCATCCTTCATGACTGCTTTGATAGTCTTTAGCCATTTATTCTGGTCATATTCGTATTTCAGACCAGTCACCTTCCAATCAGACTGCGGATAGGTAACAGTGAGAAGATTGCCATCAATATCATAACTATATTTCGTAGTTGCCGCTTCTTTTTCTGCTGCTGTAACTGCCGATGGCTCCTTACTGGTATTTAATTCCGTCAGGCTAGTCATCCTCTTGAGTCTGTCGTATTTATATTCTGTATAGCGATATGGTGATGCTGTTCCTCCGCTAACTTTATAATCCGTCATGGAAGTGATGTTGTCTGACTTGTCATAGGTGTATGAGGTCCGAAGTTCCTCCGCTCCGGACGCATTCTTATAATGCTTGGCAGTTACCCGGTCTTTCCCATCGTAATCATAAGTTACTGAAGTTCCCAGGCTTCCTTTTTGCTCAGAGACCCGTCCCTTGCTGTCGTAGGTATAATTCTGGCTGATGGCTGTAACTGTTCCGTCTCCGCGGTCAAACACACTGACTGGCTGCATTGCCATGTTATAAGTCGTGACCGATGTCCGTCCCAAAGCATCAGTAACGGTATTCAACGTATTACCATTCTTGTTCTGAGAATCGAATTCATCATACTTATACCTCGTTACATTCGCCGCTTCACCTTCCACTGAAGGCTGTGTCACGGAAGTGATTCTTCCATATGCATCATAGGTATAAGAGATGGTATTTCCTTCTCCATCTGTAGAGGTGATGACATTGCCGGTACTATCATAAGTCATATTCTGAGTCAGGGAATCCTTCGTTACCACGAATGTCTTGGCTTCTGTACTGTACTCCGGATTCAGAATCTGTCCAGATGCATTGCCGTTCTTATCATACAGATATGCTGTCACAATCGGATCTGTATTCTCTGGATTCGTACCAAGCTGGCAGCTTACAAGCACATGATTCTCTCTGTCGTAAGTATAATCTACGTAGAGTCCATTCTTCTTCTGACGGATAATCTTTCCATAGGTGTCCGCATAGGTTTCTTCCAGAATATCGCCATTCGGATTCTTTTCTGTTGTAATCAGAACATGCTTGGTATTCTTCTTCTTTCCTTTTCCGGTATCAATTGCAACACTGCCATAGGAATAATCTGTGGTCCATGTCTTTGACAGATCTCCTTTTTGGATCCCTTCTTTTATGACACGATTCATGTTATCATATGTGTATGTGTAGACCGTTCCATCTTCATCGGTCTCTTTGATCATCGTCCCGTTATTATCGTATTCCCGAGTCACAACATCCGTAATATTCCCCTGCTTCGCCGTAATCTTGCTGATACGTCCGAATGGATCATAGTCTATCGTTGTTGTCGTCCCTAGGGTATCTGTAGAACTAATCTCTCTTCCCATGACATCATATACAGTCGTGGTTGTCACCGTGTACTGCCCGGATTTTTCTGTGGTAACTTCTGTCTTTTTACCGGATGAATCATAGGAATATGTAGTCTCTGTAGAACTCTGATTCGCACTATCATTTAGGAAATATTCTCGTTCGGATTTGATCTCTCCTTTTATCTTTCCTGCTGCCGCATCGTCTTCCTCATAATAAGTTGTTTCAACAACTCTTCCATCCACTGCATCATAGGAGCGGATCACATTGCCGTTGCTGTCATACATATAAGTCTCATCCGTGATAATATCTCCTTCTGCATTCACTTCTCGATAGCCCGTCGGCAGATCTCTTAATTTTTCAGGTGCATTCTCATTATATGTATAAGTAGACTTGACACCATCTTCATCAGTCTCCTCTGTTACGTTCTCTCTGGAAGAATACTTCTTCACTTCTGTCTTTTCTGTAGATTTCTGTACTACTTTCTGATCTTCTAATTCCTGATAAATCATAGAATACGTAGTCTTTGACAGCAAATTGTCTACATACTCGTAGGTAACAGAATTACCGGAATTATCTATCATCTGTATACTATTTCCAGACGATGGCTCAAAAATATTAACTTCCAGAAGAATCTTCGTTGTCTTTCCGTTCTCAGTCACTTCTTTGTAGGTCGTTGTCCGGTTGCTTGCCACATCATATTTCAGACTGATTGCCTCACCGTTAGGATACGTAACTTTGTTCGCTTTTTCTCCATCATAGTCAATCTGATACTGGTTACCACATGCATCAGATAGGTTCACTAACTTCTGAGAATCATTATATTCCATAGTCCAGTGAAGAGTAGACGACTTATCTGTTCCTGTCTTTGTAACGCCGGATAATCTCGAATCGGTATACTGATATGAGACTTTACTTCCATCCGGAAGCCTTAACTCTTTCACTGTAAAAACATCTGGTCGCGCTTTCCCTTCTTCATAATCTTTCTCCGAATAGTAGACAAACTCCATAGCAAGGTTCTTACTTGTTGTAATCTTCGAAAGAAGACCTTTGTCCGGTTCATATTCAAATAATAAGAAATTGCCGTTGGCTTCTGACATATAGATCAACTGTCCACCGGAATTAAACCGATACTGTACATTATCCTTCGTATCCATGGTAAATTCACTGACAACCTTGACCTTTTTCTTCTTGTCCTTCACGCCGATTTCCTTATCAGGTAGTTCTACTTCTTCCGTTTTTGATTCTTTTTTCAGATTGATGTATTTCCCCATGGAAGAGGTGTAACTGCCATCATCCTTCCGGTTAAAAAAGAACAGCGTCCCATTCCCATCCTTAAGGACGATGTTCTTGAAATCCAGCGAATCATTTTTACAGATATTCAGAAGTTCCATATCAAAACTATGCGTCCATCCTACACCAAACGCCGTCTTCTCTGAAGATAAACTGTTATAGGTACGCTCCAGTTTGACCGGAAGTTTCTCGTTCGGAATCTCGGCATCAGCCTGTATATAGACCAGATTCCCCCGGCTCTTCTCAATATTGCCATCACCGGAAGGTGTATCAAATTCAGCATACTCCCAGTATTCCTTCAGCCCCATCCGCTTCACATATTCGTCCGCATCTATCACGGTACTGTCGATTTCATTAGAATAACTGCTTGCCCTGATGACATTCCCACTCGCATCTTTTTCAACTGCGCGGATTCTGTAATAGAATCTTCTGGAATAATTAACATTCATCTCTGCCCAGTAATTCGCCTTCACATCGGATGCAATCCGATTCTCTTCGGAGGGCGTAAAGCCCTCCTCCTGTCCTCTGTATATCTCGTAAGATACCTGCTGCGGCCATGTGCCAGAAACACCACGCCAGCGAAGGTAAGTCTTATAATTCAGTTTGTCTTTAACCCCTGCTTCATAAGGATGATAATTCTCTGCCTCTGACAGTTCAAATGTCTCTTCCTCTGTACAGTCCAATTCCAGGATCCATCTGCTCGTATCTTCTGATGCATTCACAGGCTCAATTTTTATGCTGGACGCTGTCGCACTTGATCCGGAATTAAGTTTTGCAATATAAATAGTTTCCCCGTCTGTTGCTTCTACTATCTTTGTTCCATCAATCGTTATGTTAGCCTTCGACTGTGTTCCCCTCGTATTCAGCCTAAAAGATACACATCCTTTCGGAAGGTTTACAGTTTCTCCTTTTTTCACAGCCATCAATTCCCGGTTCTTTATGATATTGCGGCTGTAATAGAATTGATTATCTTTCGTGATGACCGCAAGAATTGAATGAGTTCCGCTGTCTGCACTCGGAAGATTCTTATTCCATGTTTTCTCAGAACTGACCAGCCTCTCATCACAATACCACTTAGTATCTCCGACAGGTATATCATCTGTTACAGGCCATTTTGCAAGTTCTAATTTCTCCACATTTGCCGGAAAGACGATATGACTGGCACTGTGTGCAGTATAATCCGGTCTCTTAACATAGAACTGTGCAATGATTCTCTTTGCCAGAATATCTTCTTCAGAAGTTGTAATTGTCTTAACTACGCTTGAAACATTTCCTGCTTTATCCGTTACTTTTAAGCATAGTTCATACGGCACGTCTTCTTCCATCTCGCTCATATCGAAGAAACCAATGTATCCATCTTCGATTGCCTTCTGTCCTTGCAGGACAGTCTCTGCTTCTGTACTTCCTTCCTGTCTTAATGTTACTTCCCATCCGGACAAATTGTCATCTGCAATCGTTCCAAAGAGAAGTCCACGTTCTATGTCTGTAATTTCTGCACGTGGCGGCGTTTTATCAATAGTACAATGAACAACCGCTTCTGCTCCCCGTCCTCCTGCTGCATCAACTCCACACACGGTTACATCATAATTACCTTCTGCTTCCGGCAGGCTGACTGCCAGTTTTCCGCTGGTTCCAGTCACCCCATCTATGGTGATCCATTCCGTACTTTCCAGAAGCTTGTATGCCATTCCATTCACTTCTGCAGAAGCATATGGGAACTCCCACTCAATCTCTACATTACTCTGATTGGAAATGACAGGTTTTAGAACAGGTGCTGCAAGTTTATTAACAACTGTTACCTGTTTCTCACATTCTGCTGTGAATCCAACAGAATCCTCCATCGTCATTTTTAGCGTATAAGTTCCATTTTCCAGTTCCGGAGTAAAAACAGTCTGTATTTTGGAAAGTGTAGAATTCGTATATATATCTTTTACAACATTGCCCTTACTATCATACAACTTCATGGAACTGCTCTTAATCGGCGAACCCGTTCCATCTACTTCTCCAACAATTTCTACCGTATCTCGCAGAACATTAACTTCCTGGGATGTGCCATTTTCCAAAACCTTAATCGTACCCTTCGGAGGTGCATTATCAACTTTCAGAAGTTTCCAGTTCTCATCACCAACAGCACCACTGGAACCCACACCACGAACTCCAACTTTATAGGTTTTATAAGCCCCCTCCGATACATCTTTCCCTACTGTAACATCGGCACTTCCATTTGCAGTTGTTCCAATCTTCGTATTGCCGGAATAATTCGTTTCTATTGATAATTCTTTATTATTCTTCTCATCATATTCAACTGCACGATACTGAATATAACTAAGATCACCTGCAGTAATTCCACTCCATTCAATCTTACTCTTCTCTCCCGGTTTAATATATTCCGGTTCCAATTTTACGGACACTGCTTTTGCCGGGCGATCATAATATTCTACCGTCAGTTTCGGTCTATAATTCGCTGTTGCATGGCGAACACCAAAGAATTGCGCAACCGTATTTGCCGCACCCTCGTTGTCTTTCATTAACAAGATTCCATAATTCGAATAATTCCGATCTGCATACCCCTGCATTAATCTGGTAACATCTAAGGTATCTGTCTGATAAGCACCTTTTGTGTTGAAACGCCCTATTTCATTTCCATCGAAACCAGGCTGGCTATTCCACGAAATGGTATTCTGCGCCCAGTCAGATGTAACTCGGAAAGCCCGAACTGTCCGGTCTGCTTTTCCTACCCCTGTCTCTACCACCGATAATGTCGCACGCTTAATATACCTTTTTGAAATTGAACTCAGGTCTCCTAATGCCAGATAAGTTCTTGATATTCCTTGTTTTCCATTACCAAGATAGAAAGATGTAATTCCCCCAACATAATAATTGTAGTTTGGGTAACTACTTAAAACATACACATCACTAATCCTGGAATTATCATTCCACACCAGTGTTGGATCAATGGTAACCGGATATTGACGTTCCTCATCCTCCAGATACTCTTCTGACGCTGTTAATGTCAATAAATACTTTCCTTCTTCTTCATTCAATGTTTCCAAAGAATATGATAAGTCTTCCGTATATGCGTCACCTGATGCATCATTCATATTAGGTTCCTGAATGAATGCTGCAATCACATTATCTTTGTAAATAGTAAGACCTTCACCAACTGGATTTTTCCTTATCGTCATTCCCGGCACTTCTAAAAGGAATGAGAAAGTATTCTTTCCCGGCTTCTCAGTAAGTACGATCTCTTCCTTGATTCCATTATCCAATGACGTATATTGAAAACTAGCCTTACCATCTTCTCTGCCATATACCGCTTTGACCGGTTCGTTTTTTGTCTCTTCATAGATGTCGGTAACTGCTTCTGTGGCAAGACTTGCTTCTGATGTCTGCACTGCATCAATCTGTGTTCCGGCGATCTGTGACTCGTCACTTGATATTTCACCAATCTGATATTCTTCAATACCTGCTTCTTCGTTTTGTACCTCGTTTTCAACAGATTCAGAAACAGTAGCATTAGCCTCTTCCGCTCCCTGCATCGTAACAACCTCTGCCGGATCTTCAACCGGGACCAGACGAATCTGGCTTCCTTCTTTTTCCATCAGGATCGGCGTCTCTTCTGTCAGATTTGCAGGAAAATATTGTTTCTTATCTCCCACGGCATTCTCATAAGCATAACCCTCAAGATCATCTCTCGATTCTATCTCCTTTAGAGATGGATCATAATCTATCAGTTCCCCATTCTCGTTTCGGAATCTAACATCTTGTCCATAAAATTCTGTTACAAGTACGCCGTCCCCCACATCATAAGTTGTAGAATCCTCAGTTTTCTCTGATTCAATAACATTTTCTTTACTAATGGTCTGATTTGCTTCCTGTTTCTTCCCGACATCTGCTTCCGTCTTTGGTGGCGGCGAATTTTCATCTGCCTCTGCCGCAAGACTTTCCATTGATGTTGAGGTGAAAAACATCGCCATAATCAATGTTGATGCTACTATCCGTTTCCAATTATTCTTCATAGTCCTTCTCCTTTTGCTAATATTTCACAGTCTTATTATAACTATAATATATTATTATATATATATACTGTCAATCAAATTGCACTTTTTATTTATTTCTTTGTGCAATATTGTTGATTTTAAATTTTATTAATTGTATAATACGCTAAAGATATCTTAAAAACGAGAAGGTGTGATATATGAAAAAGAAATTAAGCAAACGGCAATTAGAAGTTATGAAAATTCTCTGGAACAACACCAAGCCTATGGTTGCCTCCGATATTGTAAAAGCGAATCCTTCTCTCAATATCAACACTGTACAGGCTTGTCTAAAAGTACTTATAAAGGAGAAAGCGATAGAAGTAGCAGATATTGTATACAGCGGAACTGTATTAACCAGAAGTTATAGAGCGCTAATCTCTAAAACAGACTATTTTAATGATGTCTATAGAGATATTATAGGGGGTTCCTCTGCGTCCCCTCTTATTGCTTCGTTCATCCAAACCGAAGAAAGCCTGGAAGAATTAAACGAATTGCAGGAAATGATTACAAAACGAAAAAAAGAAATCGAGGAAGATAAATAATGTCACTATCATTAGGACCATTTATAACTTGTTTTTTGGGAATTGCTTTCCTTACTGGTTACTTGTATATCATTTTATATCGCTCAAAAAATTTTTTTGCATATAATACTAAGATTATTTTTGTTGGTATAACTATTATATTTTTAAGGTTATGTATTCCACTTAATTTCCCTTTTACATACACAATATATTCTGCCAAGATTCTTTTACCGATTTCTAAAATACTATATGCAGATAGCGGGATTTTAGATTATGATATATTCGATTTGTTTATTATTATCTGGATTATTGGCGCCATCACAAAAATAGTCGTATTATGTCATCAAAAAATACAATTACACAATTATTTAAAAGAATTCGTAATTGATGAACATAGCCAATATACTGAAATATTGGAACTTGTTCAGAAATACTACTCTAAAGATTTAAAGATTGCCATCATACCTGCCACTGTGTCCCCGGCAGTAAGTGGTATTTTACATCCAACGTTAATTTTACCTGACAACTGTGATTTATCAAATGAAGAGATGAAATACATCTGTTTGCATGAGATAGAACACTGCCAAAACCATGATTTATGGATGAAGATGTTTATAGAGATCATTGCCTGTATACATTGGTGGAATCCATTAGTATATTTAGTCAAAAAAGAATATTTTCTTACTCTGGAAGTTGCAAATGATTGCTTTTTAATGAAAACGCAACCAAATGTTAATAATATCAAATATGCCGATCTGATTTTGAAAGTAGCTAAAATGTCAATGTTTTCATCACTTCCAAAATCAGCGGATACAGTTCATTTTGTTGGCAAGAATTCTTCTAATTTAAAGACAAGAATATCATTTGTATTAAATCAACCTGAAAAAAAAATAAAAGAAAGACCAATGATGATTACAAACCTTTTAACTTTATGTATTGCTGTGGTTTTCACTTTATTATTTGTTATAGATCCTACAGCGCCTATTTCTGATGAAAAGAAGGGTGACTCATTTGCGCTTGATTCCTCTAATGCCTATCTGTTAAAAGTGTCTGAGGGATATGAAATATACATTGATGATGAATACACTGGAACAATAAAAGAGATACCTGAAGATTTTAAAAATCTTAAAATATATACTAACACGGAGGATTTTCCTAATGAAGATAAACAAAATTAAACTTCATCTTATTGCTTGTGCATTCCTAATTTCCCTATTCGTTTCTACACCAGCATATGCTGAATCTATTTCTTCAATTTCAAACACAACATCTTCCGCATCAGTAACGCGAAAAGATGATATCCGTTGGAGATATAGAGTTATCGACGGTGTTCTTTATAAACGACAATACAATTATTCAAGAGGAGAATGGATTGGGAAATGGATAAAAGTCTAGATGTCTGCCGCTCAGCTGAGCGGCAAACTATCTCGTACACACAACGTCCCCGAGGATGTCAAGTTATTGCTACCGAAAAAAATAGTTAAACTTTTTAGATGATTCTCATAAAGATAATATAATGCAGAAATCATAAAATGCTGTAAAGCAGTTACACTTTACAGCATTTTAGTCGCTTCTACCAACACATTCTTCAATTATTTATTTTCACACTAAATAATGAAAATGGATAATCCCTTTCTCCAAGACACCTTTTAGGGTATAACTTCCCAACTCCCTTTCCGATTCGTTCCATTTCTCTTTATCTTTTCTGCTTTTTTAAGTTTTTGAATATAATATTTAACTCTGCTTACAGACCAATTAAGCTCCTCTGCCAGCAAATTATTTGTCATATCAGGATTTCTCTGAATAGTAACTAGCAACAGTTTTTCCTCCGTACTCAATTCAGTTTGGTTCGATTGGTCTAATTGGTCCAATTGGTTATCATGACTAATCGAACCAAAATCATACGAATAACTCTCATCCAATGGCACAAGGATTCTAAAAACATCTCCTTCGATAAATTGGGGCTCTTTCCCCGAATAATATTTTGTGTATCAGGCAAATGTTTTCTTCCAAAATCACCTCATCCCTACCAAGAAGCATTATAGCCGCTAGATTGTACCCTTCTTCGCCTGTCGCAATGTCATAACCATATAATCCTGCACTTTTCAATAATTCATGATCTTCCATCTTAATCCACGGATGAGTCCCACCCGCATGATTTTGAGCCATAATCCGAATCTTTGGGAGTAAATCCAATCGCAAATCACTTATTTTTGCATAAGGATAAATCTTCTTTTCCGTATAAATGTTCTGCTTCCGAATGTACATTTGAGCGATTATGCCAATAGCTATAATTTTCACATCTGCATCATCCACTCGATTTCCAAGAAAATGGCTTAAAACCGCATACATTCAATGGTGGATGTTACATTGTTGTCATAAAGTCGGCAGGTTAGATGTTCCGTCATTGTCACAAACATAACTGCTTTTTATACGCCAAAATAGCCCCTCATTTCTGCCTGAAAGGAAGAATGCCTTGGAAATTTTTTCTTATATTCCTGAAAAATCATCTGTTTTGCTCCCAATTTCCCCATGCCTTCTTTTATCTCCGCAACCAAGGCAAGCAATTCTGCAACCTCCCCATAATGACTTCTATGCTGACCAGATACAATTGCGTTAGCTCTGCTGTAAACGATTTTTTCCGCCCAGGCAAAATAAGTATTTTTTTCTTCCTGTGACATCTGAAAATATTTTTTCCATCCCTGAAAATAGTTCCAGAACGTACCTATCTTAAGTCTGTGACTTTCTTCAACAATTTCGCTCTCAAAATCCATTTGCAGACTCAAATCATTTCCATCAGGAAACCCCACATATCCCGCTATACCTGATTTTAAGCTTACTGTCAATTTTTTCAATAGCCCTGTCTCCAATCTTTTCGATTTGAAAATATTCATGCTTTTTATTGTATTCCTGCATCGCCGACAAATATAATGACGGATGCACGTCACAGTTCTTATCTGCCATCTTTACCAGTCCATCAATTCCTTCCTGATATAGAACTGCTTCCTGTAAAAGTCTGCTCTCCTCTTCCCCGCTTTTCGTTTGCAGCAGTGCAATCCAATCTTCCCAGAATTGTTCTGTTCCATCTAATTCTTCGCGTCCTACGCAAAACATATCCTCGATGTGCAATTTTCGAAACGTATAAATTGAAAAATATAAGTATATATCCTCAGCGCGATTTTCCGGCTCCTGTACCTGATAATCTGCATATAGTGTCAGTAAAGCTAACTGTTCCAGATCTGTATGAATAATTTTATTCTCCGATAATAATTCCAGATCCACAGGATCACATTCATATTCCAGATCTGTACTTACAGACATTTCCCATAACCACTCATAAATATCATTCGCTTCCTGATATTTTCGGTCATCCACACAATCCTGTGCAAACCGAATCATAAATTCAACCTTATCACCAATCCCCTGATTATCGTAATAGTCTATAATCCAGTCTCTGTCCCAATAAGAATCCGAATAGTCTTCGTATTCATCCACATCCAGATATAATTCTCCCTCATCGATCTGATTCATCCATTTTCTCAGAAGTTCCATTTTTTCATCTACAAATTCCTGAGACATTCTTTCAGTCAATCGAATCTTGTCCTTTTCCGTTGTACAAGTTTCTATCATTACTTCTAATTTTTCACATTGTTCTTTCGAAAGTAAGCCCATCATGTTTAATATAATATCCTGCAACTTTTCTTTACTGAGTGCTTTTATCTTTTGTTCCATACCCGGTTCATCCCTTCTATTTTTTTCCACAGCATTTTTTATATTTTCTTCCACTGCCGCAAGGGCACGGATCATTGGGGTATACCTTCTTTTCTTTCACAATTGGTTTCTGTACCGGCATACGAAAATCATCATGCAAATCATTATAATAATCCGCCTCTTCCATCGAATCAGGAAAAGACTTTAGCTGCGATTCTATCCATTTTAAATCTTCCTGCAATCCCAGATGCTGTGCTAAAAACTTTGCACGTTCAAATAGCAAGCTATTATGTATCGTGCAAGGAACACCGATTACTTCTTTCCGTATCAGACAATATGCCGCTTCCGCGCCCTCCTGCTCCTGCACACACCAGCTAAATACACTCCAAGCATTTTCATTATGCGGCTCTCTTTGCAGCCAATTTCTGAACCATACCTCGCCTTCCTCTGCTTTTCCTGCTGCATATAGTTCCTCCCCGATTGCAGAGCGAAAATTACTGCCGTCATCAAATGTCCAATCCAACATATCCAAAACAGAGTGACAAAAATCAAGGCGTTTCTCGTGTTCGCCTAAATTACCAAGTTCCATTTCAAGATCCTGCAGCCACGCATCAACCGGATATTGATAATCCTGCTCCTCCATCAGCCCGCTGATACTGCATTTTTCTTTTTCCTGTCTGATAATCCCCTGAAATATTTCCCATGCCCGCCACCAACAGTCCAACAACACATCATCCTGCACATTCTGAGCTTCATAACCGCGCTGCACAAGTTCGTCCCACTCATCCCATTCTGTCAGAATTGCATGCGTATCCTCAAAATCTAGGCTTTGCTGCACCATTTTTTCTAAAGCAAGTCCGTATCTTTTTTCATCATAAGGCTGATTTTCTTTTAGAACATCGTATATCTCCGTAAGTACAACCGCTCCGATTTTTTCTTTCGCTTCTCTTGCGGAATATCCCGCATCCAGCAGTTTTTGGTATGCCTGCCCGGTCATCGGCGGATCATTCTCTCTTAACTGATTTTCTACAACTTCCAATATTATTTTCTTCAATCGTATATTTGCCATTATCCTTCTACACCTTTCAATTTATCATCCATTGCAATCTCCAGCAGCTCCGCTGCAACCTGCGAAGACTTGATTCGCATCAAATTATCCCATGCATCCTCTTTACCCAAAAGATTCATTCCACCATGCCACACCAATTCATCATCTATAATTGCAAAATGCTCAACAACTTCTTCCCTCAAAATTACATGTATTCCTCCAAGCCTCATATTTTCTACCATACTCAAACAAAATTCAGTACTTCCATAGGAAATATTTTCTGGCTCCGTAGTAATTACTGTAACATCAACTCCAGCTTCCTGTCTCGGTTTTAAAAGGTAAATGAATCGTTCGATTTTATCCTGTGTAAGTTCAGGACTTGATACAATGACTCGCTTTCTTGCTTCAACAACATCCCTTTCAAATACATCTGTATAATTCCCGGAATCATAAATGGAATTTGCAGTCTGTTTTGATACAAGTGTATCAGCAATCAGATCAAACCCTATTCTTTTGTAAGTTCGCAGCCGTTTTGCATACATATTATCAAAATATCGTATATGAGAATCTATATAATCATAAACAATCACTTCTGTTTTTCCTTCGTAATCACGATTCAATCTACCGATATATTGTTCCAATCTGCCCGCAAACGACACCGGTGCAGCTAACATTAAAGTATCAAGTCTTGGATAATCAAAACCTTCACCTATTTTCTGCCCAGTTGCAATTAAAATAACGCTTTCCGTTTTTGGAATTTCTTTCAGTTTTTTTCGAATTTCTGTATTTTCCTTATCAGAGTTGTCACCGTATAGAATAAACACATGCTTGGCATCATTCTGCAGATTGTCATATAAATATTTCGCATGTTCTTTATACTTTGTCAATATAACCGGTGTACGACCATTTTGAACACACGCTCTGGTATCATTAAGAATCATCTCATTTCTGACATTGCTGGTACTGATTAGCGAAAATGCTCCATTAATATCATTCTTACTTTCATTTGTATCAATTACCCTTGTATATCTCGGATATACAAAATGGCCAATTCCCTGCTCGACCGCACGTTCTTTTGCCGTGTAACTATGACGTATAGGTCCCAAGAGCATATATGTGATTTTTTCCAGACTGTCTCCTCTTTTCGGCGTCGCAGATACTCCATAAACATATCTGGCATTGACCTTCTTAAGAACTTCGACGGCAGTATTTGATGCGGCATGATGACATTCATCCATAATAACCTGCCCGTAAGAACGAAGAATCTCACTTGCTTTCCTCTTACTATATAGAGAACCGACCATTGCAACGTCAACAATTCCCGTTAATGTATTTTTACTCCCATGCAAAATACCAATGACACTGTTACGTTTCTTTACACGTCCGCTTTTCGTTTGATATGTAGGTGGCTCCTCATCTATTATTAAAAATCTATTCAGTTCATCCACCCATTGTTCCAACAATGCCTTACTCTGTAATAAGATCAAAGTGTTGACCTTATTCTCCGAAATCAAATAACTACATACTACTGTTTTTCCAAACGCTGTCGCAGCACTTAAAACCCCATGATCATAAGACAACAATTTCTGTGCTGCTAAATCCTGCTGCATTCTCAAATCACCGTTAAAAGAGACTCGGATTGGTCGTCCTTTTTCTCTATGATCTTCAATATCATATTCAATGCCTGCTTCCTTACATGCGCTTATCAGATTTTCCCTAAGCCCCCGCGGAATACATATGTATCCCTCTGTATCCTTTCCCATATAAACGGCACTGAAATTATAGTAATTCGAATATCCAAGTCTTTTATTTTTATAAAACACTGGATTATCAAAAGCTGCCATACTGCGAATCTGATTCTGTAATCTAGGCATAAGGTTCAATGTATCAATATATACACCATCCCCTAGCACGACATGCATTTTCCCTATAACGTCCGATTTCACAAAACCTTCTTTTTTCTTCCATGGCTTAGGACGATTTTGCTGATTCATTGATGCAAGCGTCCCCTTTTCTTCCGCAAGCTCCGCCTGCCATTTCGCCATACATTGCTCTATCTCCTGGATAGTAAGCTTCTTCGTATGGTTCAGCAGAATATCCCATTGATCCGGATAAGCATTCCAATTTCTATCAACAAAGGCACTGTTTCCATTTTTCAATGCCTGCCCTTGTAATGGCAAGGCTATTAAATTGCCTATACTGCTCGCAACATCTTGTGATGGGTACATACGATCATAATAATGAAATGATTTTAAATTAATAGAAGAAGAACCTTTGTCCAACAATAAAAAGCCAAAGTTTCTTGCCAATGACGCAGATACTGGTTTCTTGAAAAAAATCCAGACATGAGCACCTTTACCGGAACGTGACCGTTCCACTAAAGGTGATATACCATTACTTTCACATATAAGTCTAAGTGCATTTACCTCATCCTTCCATTCATTATCTGTATTTGCAAAATCTGTCTCCTGCGCGCCTTTCTCGTGATTGTCAAAATCAAACACAAGGAATCTGCAGGTCCCATCAGGTAACAGCGGGTAGACTCCAAGTACATCTGAACCATCTTTCTTATAGCCGATCAGATGTGCCACTATTTTATCCAAAGTAAGTTTCGTCCAATCCGTATGTTCACATGCCTCGCATACTATTTTTTCTCCACGCTGCTTTGGGCAGATCTTACTGTTCCACCTGTTGTTACATTGCGGAAAATATCCTCCCTTACTTCCTCTTTTTGCAAACACATCCTCTCGTCCCCAGAACATAGAAAAATACCATCTTGCCATCTCTTTCGTAATATATTGTCCGATAATTCTTCCGCCTTG
>NZ_JBNPMC010000032.1:0-39316 GCF_050313795.1 Bariatricus sp. SGI.154 | reverse complement strand
ATGATAGCAAAGGAGGAGCGGCATGGAGGCTTATACGAGTTTTGCCGAGGTATATGATACATTCATGGACAATGTCCCTTATGAAGAGTGGGCATCCTATCTGCATGGGGTTTTGAAGGAATATGGCATCTGGGACGGGCTGGTATTGGAACTGGGCTGTGGGACCGGAAGCATGACGGAACTGCTGGCAGAGAAAGGCTACGACATGATTGGCGTGGACAATTCTGAGGATATGCTGGAACTGGCCATGGAGAAACGGATGAAGAGCGGACATGACATCCTGTATCTGCTGCAGGACATGCAGGAATTTGAGTTATATGGTACGGTGCGGGCGGTTGTCAGTGTCTGTGATTCTATTAATTATGTGACGGATGAGGAAGAATTAGAAGAGGTATTCCGTCTGGTGAATAATTATCTCGATCCACGGGGTATATTTATCTTTGATTTTAATACAGAATATAAGTACCGGGAGATTCTGGGGGATCAGGTAATCGCGGAAGAGCGGGAAGAGTGCAGTTTTATCTGGGACAACTATTATGCGGAAGATGAGAAGATCAATGAATATGAATTGACGCTGTTTGTCCAAAGTCAGGAGGATTCGGATCTGTATCGAAGGTATCAGGAAGTGCATTATCAGAAGGCATACACCTTAAAACGGATCAAATCCTTGATTGAAAAGTCCGGGCTTCGTTATATTGCGGCGTATGATGCTTATACGAAGAAGGCGCCTCTTCACACCAGCGAGCGTATCTGTGTGATTGCCCAGGAATATGGAAAATAAGAACCCTATGAATATCAGAAGATATAGAAGGTAAATGAATAGATCATAACAGAGAGAAAAGAATATAACAGAAAGGCAGAGTAAAAGGTATATGAGCGATTATATTGTAAGAGCAACCGCTGCAAATAACCAGATTCGTGCATTTGCGGCGACAACAAAACAAGTGGTAGAGACAGCGAGAGAGCATCATGACACCAGCCCTGTGGCAACAGCGGCGCTGGGGCGTCTTCTGACGGCAGGCGCTATGATGGGAAGCATGATGAAGAATGATACGGACATGCTGACCTTGCAGATTCGTGGTGATGGACCGATACAGGGAATCACGGTGACAGCAGACAGTCATGCGAGTGTCAAAGGCTATGTGGGGAATCCGGATGTCATGCTTCCGCCAAAGAATGGGAAATTAGACGTAGGCGGCGCGGTAGGTATCGGTCTGTTGCAGGTGATTAAAGATATGGGGCTAAAAGAGCCGTATTCGGGACAGACCATTCTGGTTACCAGTGAGATTGCAGAGGATCTGACCTATTATTTCGCGAATTCAGAGCAGGTACCGTCTTCGGTAGGCTTGGGGGTCTTGATGGAGAAGGATAACACGGTGCGCCGTGCGGGCGGTTTCATTATACAGTTGATGCCATTTGCAGAAGAGAAGACGATCAGTCAGTTAGAGGAGAATCTTAAGAATGTGACCTCTGTAACGGCACTGCTCGATAAGGGATATACTCCGGAACAATTGCTGGAAGAACTTTTGGGGAACCTGGGACTTGAGATTACGGATACGATTTCCACACAGTTCTTCTGTAACTGCTCGAAAGAAAGAGTGGAGCAGGCGGTTGTCAGCATCGGTCGCAAGGATATCCAGGAGATGATCGATGAAGGAGAAGATATTGAGGTAAAATGTCATTTCTGCAATACAGCGTATCGTTATACGATAGATGAATTGAAAGAGATTGTGAAACGCAGCAAGTAGTGTGGTGTTTGCCCGGTTAGAGTGCCAGATAGCGAATATTGAGCAGGGAAATGATATTGAATAGGAAAATCATATAAAAGGAGTGAGACATCGAAGATGAAAGATGGATTTTTGAAAGTAGCGGCAGCAACACCGGATATTAAAGTTGCAGATGTGGCTTATAATACGGAGAAGATATGCACGCTGATTGATGAGACGGTTAAGAATGGTGCGAAGATTGTAGTATTCCCGGAATTATGTGTAACCGGATATACCTGCAGCGATCTTTTTACACAGGATATTTTGTTAGAGGATGCGAAAGATGCCCTGCGTGCCATCGCAAAATATACGGAGGGAAAGGATGCACTGGTATTCGTAGGAGTTCCGCTGGCGATTGACGGGGAACTATACAATGTGGCAGCAGCCTTGAATCAGGGAAAGATTCTGGGACTCACTACAAAGACATTTCTCCCTAATTACGGTGAATTCTATGAGATGCGCCAGTTCCGCCAGGGACCAAAAACAGCCCGCGAAATTCTGTTTGACGGAGAGGAGATTCCATTCGGGCCACAGTTGTTATTTACAGCGAATTCCATGGATTCCCTGATTGTCTCTGCAGAGATCTGCGAAGATGTATGGTCACCGATTCCACCAAGTATTGAGGCAGCAAGAGAAGGTGCGACTCTGATCATCAATTGCTCTGCCAGTGATGAGACGATCGGCAAGGCTTCCTACAGAAGAAGCCTGATCGAAGGGCAGTCGGCACGTCTGATCTGCGGCTATATCTATGCCAATGCAGGAGAGGGCGAGTCTACGACGGATCTGGTATTCGGCGGTCATAATCTCATCGCAGAGAATGGAACGATCTTAGAAGCGAGCAAACGTTTCCAGAATGGAGCAATCTACGCTGAGATAGATCTGAAGCGTATCTTAAGTGAGAGAAGAAAGAATACCACATTCCAGACCAGGAGCGAGAGAACCTTGCTCAGGATTCCATTCGATATTCAGATAGAAGAGACAGCATTGACCAGAGAATTTCCATCCAGGCCGTTCGTGCCAAGCATGGAGAGCGAGCGTGCCAAACGTTGTGAGGAGATTCTTACCATTCAGGCGATGGGACTTAAGAAACGTCTGTCCCATGCATGGGCGAAAAGCGCAGTTGTAGGTATCTCAGGAGGTTTGGATTCTACACTGGCACTTTTGGTAACCGCCAAAGCATTCGACGCTCTTGGAATGGATCGTAAAGGGATCGTGGCTGTGACCATGCCTTGCTTTGGAACCACAGACCGCACCTATCAGAATGCATGTAAGATGTCGGTAAAGTTAGGCGCGACCTTAAGAGAGATCCCGATTGGCGCTGCGGTAACACAGCATTTTGAAGATATTGGACACGATCCAAAGGACCATAGTGTCACTTATGAGAATTCCCAGGCAAGAGAGCGAACTCAGGTGCTGATGGATGTAGCGAACCAGAATGGCGGTATCGTAATCGGAACTGGTGACATGTCAGAACTTGCGCTTGGATGGGCGACTTATAACGGAGATCATATGTCGATGTATGGGGTAAATGCATCTGTTCCGAAGACGTTGGTGAGACACTTGGTACATTATTATGCTGATACTTGTGAAGATGAAGAATTAAAGGCAGTACTTTATGATGTACTGGATACCCCGGTAAGTCCGGAACTTCTCCCGCCGAAGGATGGAGAGATTGCACAGAAGACGGAGGATCTGGTAGGACCTTATGAACTGCATGATTTCTTCTTATATTATCTGCTGCGTTTTGGATATGAGCCAAGTAAGATATACCGGATTGCAAAATATGCATTTAAAGGCGAGTATGACGATGAGACAATCTATAAGTGGCTGAATACTTTCTGCCGCAGGTTTTTCACTCAGCAGTTCAAGCGTTCCTGTCTGCCGGATGGTCCTAAGGTTGGTACGGTTGCCCTGTCACCAAGAGGGGACTGGAGAATGCCAAGCGATGCTTGTGTGACAAGTTGGCTTTGCGATCTGGAAAATGTGAAGTGATGAGGTGTATATAGATGCAGACCGAAGAATGGTCGACTTGATTTGCTTGACAAAGAAACAGGCATCAGTACATCATAACGAAAAAAGAGAAAATCAGGAGGAAGTAAAAAATGAAGGCGAATAAAGAAATCGCAGTACAGAATTTCAAAAAAGGATACAATTGTTGTCAGGCGGTAGCATGCGCATACTGCGAGGAACTGGGAATGAAGGAAGAAGATATGTTCAAATTGACCGAAGGCTTCGGGCTTGGTATGGGCGGGTTAAAGGATACCTGCGGAGCAGTAACAGGAATGTTCCTGATATTAAGCCTGGCGAATAGTGCCGGAGACATGGCACATCCGCTTGCTACGAAGATGGACACCTATGCGAAGTTCCGTGAAGCAGCGGAAAAATTCCGGGAAAAGAACAGATCTATCTACTGCCGCGACCTTAAGAATGTGAATGGTCCACAGCCGCTGGTATGCTGCACCCAATGTGTTGAGGATGCGGCTGCACTTGTGGATGAGTATTTCAAAGAGAATCAGAAGTAAAGATACATAGGAAGTAGCCGCTATGAGAATTGAGATTCCGGGATATAAGAATTTGGAGTTGGACTATCTGGTGCTTGATTACAACGGTACCATAGCAGTAGACGGAAGAATCCCTGATGAGGTAAAAGAGAAGATTAGAATCTTGTCAGAATTTCTGACCATCTATGTATTAACCGCCGATACCCATGGCACCGCAAGGCAGATGTGCGAAGATATCCCTGTTACGATTCTGACCTTTCCGCATGACGCAGCCATGCAGGAAAAGTTAAGGATTATACAGAACCTGGGAGCAGAACATTGTATTGCAATCGGAAACGGACGCAATGATTGCCAGATGTGCGCTGCCAGTGCGCTTTCAGTTGCGGTGGCTGACCGGGAGGGGATGTATGGGAAACTTTTATTGGAAGTGGATATCTGTGTTACTTCGATGATAGATGCATTGGAGTTGCTAGAGAATCCCAAACGTATTGTTGCCACTTTGCGGGGGTAGGTGGAATTAAATGTAGAAAGTTGAGCGGCGGAGGTGTACGGTGCAAGGGCAGGGAAGTTGTGAACTGCAACCGGATTATTTCGCCAAGACCCTGTAACAGAAAAAGATACCGTCAGTTCTAACCGGGCATATTCGCCGTAAGCCCTTGATGGCCTTACGATTCAGATGCCCTCGAAACCAGGACTTGTGATCCTGGTTTCGTACGAACTGACGGTATCTTTTTCTGTAACGGGGTCTAAGGCTCATGATACAGCCACAGCCCACAGCTTCCCTGCCCTTGCACCTGACATCTCCGTATACTCAAGACTGTCTCCATTGGGGAGATTCCAGTGAGGAATGTGGGGGGAGCGTTATTGACGGGGAGTATGTTAAGAGTGCAGGGGATATAATCACATCTAATCTATGTCGTATAGTTGTTTTATCTGTCTTGAGTTTGACATTACATACCGTATAACTACTTGGCTGCTCTACGGGTATGTAGTTTGCGGTGATTTCATGCTGATTTTTATTGCCACTACATACCTTGCGCACCACATACGGATTTTGTGGTATGTAATTTCGAGTGATTTTCCCTTTGTTTTCGCCAATATTACATACCTTTATGTCGCATATGGATTTTGTGGTATGTAATTGTCAGGGATTCCTGCTCTGTTTTCGTCAATATTACATACCCTAATGCCTAAAACCCTGAGTCATAGTATGTAATCATCAATAATCTGGTCTAGCACTGCCCAAATTACTGCCGCTGGTGGCAATACTTCATACACATCCATCAGCAATCCGGTTCCCACTAATTCCAACTAGTTCCAAGCAGTTCTAACTATCAACATGTTTGCTTGTCTTAGTTTGCTTGTCTTAATTTACTTACCTTATCTTATTTCAACCATCATTTCCTGCCAATACCGTTCCCATTGCACCTCGTCAGGAATCCCCACAGTTCATGAAGAGTCACACATAAGAATGTCAGGCAGAGAGGGGCAGTATGGCAGTTCATATCCGTAGAAGAGCCGTACAATCCGTTGGTAAAAAAGAGGTCTGAAATCAGGATGAATTCTGTGCCACAAGCACAGAATTCAAGAATGTCTGAGTCGGAAAAATCTTTCAGATTTTCTTCGACGATTACATTCGATTCCTGATTCCAGACCTCTTTTGAACCTACGAATTGTAGGCGATTGGAGTCGGATATGAACTGCCATACTGTCCCTTTCTGTCGTACACTCCACATATACTCTTCAAGAACTAAATTCTCATCTAATCCAGCTTAATCCCCTTAAAGAGATCCCCCAGACTTGTCCCAATGCTCTCAGACTTCGGAATTACAACCTTCTCTACCGGTTCTTCCTTCACTTCCTCCAAAGCCTTCATGCTCAGGCTGATCTTGCCATCTTTAACACCGATGATCTTAACCTGAACTTCATCACCTACATTCAGGACATCCTGTGGTGATTTTACACGCTTCTGGCTGATCTGGGATACGTGGACCAGACCGGATAATCCATCTTCCAGGCGAACGAATGCGCCATAGTTCTGGAGTGTCTCTACCTTGCCAGTTACAACGCTTCCAACTTTTACATTAGCAATCTTTTCTTCCAGAGCCTTCTTTTCTTTTTCTTTCAGGATCTCACGGGCAGATAATACCAGACGGTTTTCTGCCTGATTTACGTCGATTACTCTGACTTCGATGTCTTTTAACAGATATGTTTCCAGATCTTCGATATAAGATAAGGATAATCTGGAAGCAGGTATGAATCCACGAAGCCCTTCTACCATAGCGATGGCGCCGCCGTTAACGATTCCTTCGACTTTGACAGGAAGAACTGTCCCCTGTTCCATATAGGAAGCTACAAGATTCCATGGATTGGCATCGTCAAAATGATCCTCCAGATCTGCCATTGTCTCCACTGTGCTATCTACAGCAGCCTCTTCTGTTGTTTCTTCTCGTAATAATTCTTCGCTCATAGTAACATTCCCTTTCTAACTCTCGAGACTCATACGTTCTCACATGCTGTTACTAGTATAGCATACAATAGGGGGAATGTTCAAAGAAAAAAACGTATATATCATAGAATTTGTAGTTGACGAAATGCAAAAAAAATGGCACTCTTACTTATAGGCATTGTAATGAGCATGTAAAACTTTTAGAAAATAGCATGAATCAAAGCATAATATGAATAGAATCAGAAGATGTAGATAAATATGCGAATCAATAAGCGAGTAAATAAAGGATGTGAATATATATGGGAAAGAAAATAGGAAAAGTATATGTCGTAGGACATAAGAATCCGGACACAGATTCAATCTGTTCTGCGATTGCGTATGCGAATTTGAAAAAACAGATTACAGGTGATGAATACGTGGCAAGAAGAGCCGGACAGATTAATGAGGAGACACATTATGTTTTGAAGAAATTCAAAGTGAGCCCTCCGAATCTTCTTCCGAATGTAAAGATGCAGGTAAAGGATATGGATATCCATAAGGTAGAAGGTGTAGAGCCGAATGTATCGATCAAAGATACCTGGGCTAAGATGAAGGAGCAGAATGTCAAGACCCTTCCGATTCTAAAAGAGGGAGAACTGGTGGGTGTGATTTCTACCGGAGATATTGCAACTTCTTACATGGATGTCTATGATAATTGTATATTGTCAAGTGCCAGAACGCAGTATAAGAATATTGTGCAGACATTAGACGGCACATTGATTACCGGGAATGAGCATGGATATTTTACGAAGGGCAAGGTAACGATTGCGGCTTCGAATACAGATCTTATGGAGGAATTCATTGAGAAGGATGACCTGGTTATTCTGGGGAACAGGCATGAATCTCAGGAGTGTGCGGTAGATATTGATGCAAGTTGTCTTGTCGTGTGCCAGGGAGCGAAGGTATCTGATGAACTGATCCGCAGAGCGGAGGAGCAGAGCATCGTCATCATTAGCACGCCTCACGATACATTTACTGCGGCACGTCTGATCAACCAGAGTATTCCGGTAAAGCATTTTATGACGAAGGCGCCGCTTGTTACATTCCGTATGACAGATTATGTAGATGAGATCAAAGAGGCTATGACAAAGAAGAAGTTCCGTGATTTCCCAATTCTGGACCGTCATGGACATTTTAAAGGTTTTATATCCAGACGACGTTTTATGAATGTCAGCAAGAAGAAGGTGATTCTTGTAGATCACAACGAGAAGTCCCAGGCAGTTGATGGAATCGAAGAGGCCGATATCATGGAGATCATCGATCACCACAGACTTGGCAATATCGAGACTATGGGACCTGTATTCTTCCGTAATCAGCCGGTTGGATGCACAGCGACGATTGTTTATCAGATGTATGAGGAGAATGGCGTGAAGATTACACCGACGATTGCAGGATTGCTCTGTTCTGCAATCATATCAGATACGCTTTTGTTCCGTTCTCCGACCTGTACCCAGGTGGACGAGAAGGTTGCCAAGAAACTGGCGAAGATTGCCGGAATCAATATGGAACAGATGGCCGGCGAGATGTTCAAGGCGGGCAGCAGCCTTCAAGGCAAGAGCGCAGAAGAGATCTGCTTCCAGGATTTCAAGCAGTTTACGGTAAATGATATTGTATTTGGCGTGGGACAGATTAATTCTATGAATAAAGATGAATTGAAGGAGATCAGGGGAGTTCTGGAGCCGCATATGCCAAAAGTGCTGAAGTCGCATAATCTTCAGATGGTTTATTTTATGCTGACAGATATTCTGGATGAATCTACAGAATTGATCTGCTGCGGAAATAATGCGAAAGCCTATATTATCGATGCGTTTGATCTGAGAGAGGATGCAGAAAAGATTGTGTTAAAAGGCGTAGTATCCAGAAAGAAACAGTTGATTCCGACGTTAGTTGGCGCATTGCAGCAGTAAGTGAAAAAAAGCATTTGTGCAAAAGAAAGGAAGTGTACCATGGGAAAGCAAGTATGGCGGCCCGGCAATATGCTGTATCCCCTTCCGGCGGTGATGGTAAGCGCCGCAGATAAGGCAGGGAATGCGAATATTCTGACCGTAGCATGGACCGGAACCATCTGTACGAATCCGGCGATGCTCTATATCTCCGTCAGACCGGAGCGTTATTCTTATCATATGATTAAGGAGACGGGGGAATTCGTAGTGAATCTGACCACGGAGAAACTGGCATATGCTACGGACTGGTGTGGGGTAAAGTCAGGAAAAGATGTGGATAAATGGAAAGAAATGAAGTTGACAAAGGGGAAAAGTGAGAAATTGTCCTATGCCCCGATTATTCAGGAAAGTCCGGTGAATATAGAATGTCAGGTGACAGAGGTTAAGGAACTGGGATCACATCATATGTTTCTGGCAGAAGTGAAGGCAGTTCAGGTAGATGAAAAATATATGAAGAAGAATGGAAAATTTGATTTGAATGCTACCGGACTTCTGGCGTATTCTCACGGAGAATATTTAAGTCTCGGAAAAGAACTGGGAGGATTCGGCTGGAGCGTAAAAAAGAAAAGATAGAAATCATATAAGAAGAAATTATAAAAGATTATATTATGAAATATGGCGTAAGCATACCCCACGGATCAGAAAAAATCCTGGATATCTTACGCCACGTTTTTATTCGTTATCTAAAGGCTGAATCTTCATTCGGTAGATTCGCTTCAGAAGTATTGTCGATAGAATTACCGATACGATCTCCGCAATCGGAATGGACCACCATACCATAGACAGTCCGAAGACTTTGGCAAATATATAAGCAACCGGAAGAATCACGAATAGCTGTCTGGCTGCCGATACGATCAGACTATAGATGCCATTTCCTAGTGCCTGGAAAATGGAACCAACGATGATACAGTATCCGGCGAACAGAAAACTAAGGCTGATAATCCGAAGCGCCGGAACTCCGATCGTGAGCATATGCTCAGAAGCATCGAACAGATTCTTAAGCAGGACTCCTGGAAGTGTCTGGAAGATGGCTAGTCCGATCAGCATAATGGATACGGCGATTACGACGCTTAGCTTAGCGGTCTGGGTAATCCGTTTTTTATTTCTGGCACCGTAGTTAAAAGCGATGATTGGAATCATTCCATTATTCAGCCCGAAGACCGGCATGAAGATAAAACTCTGCAGTTTAAAATACACGCCGAATACTGCTGCTGCTGTGGAAGAGAACATGAGAAGTATCTTGTTCATTCCAAAGGTCATGACAGAGCCGATTGCCTGCATAATAATAGAAGGAATGCCGACCTCGTAGATAACGGTAATGGTGCGCAGGTGAGGGCGGAACCCTCTGAGATTGATACTGATCTCTTTATTTTTCTTAATGTTAAAATAAAACGATAAGAATACGGCGACAATCTGACCGATAATCGTAGCAAGCGCGGCACCGGCAACCTCCAGCCTGGGAAGTCCAAAGAGCCCGAAGATCAGGATTGGATCCAGAATAATATTGATGATTGCACCCGTACCCTGGGTAATCATATTATAGATTGTCTTACCAGTGGACTGAAGCAGCCGCTCAAAAGTAATCTGAAGAAAGATACCGGCGGAGCATATGGTAATAATGGTCAGATACTGTGTGCCATAGGTAACGATTCTCTGGTTATCCGTCTGCATTGCGAAGAAGAGATGTGACCCGAATCCGCCGATCACAGCGAAGACAATGCAACTTACAATTCCCAGGAATAATCCATTTCTGGCAGCATTGTTGGCACCTTCATAATTCTTTTCGCCTAAGCTGCGTGAAAGCAGGGCATTGATACCGACTCCGGTACCGGAAGCGACAGCGATCATCAGAGTCTGGATCGGGAATGCAAGTGACACCGCAGTCAGGGCATCCTCATTCAACTGTGCGACGAACATACTGTCAACGATATTGTAGAGAGCCTGCACCAGCATGGATAGCATCATGGGCAGGGACATGCTAAGTAATAGTTTTGGAACCGGCATGGTTCCCATCTTGTTCTCCTGTACGGGAGTATCTTTTGTCTGAATGTCTGACATGATAGAACCTCCTTGTAGACCTGAAACGTAGTGTTTATAGCATATCATCATCCAATATATATTGCAATGGATTACATACTGGTTTGCGAACTTACATATAAATAAATGAAGCGCTAAACAGTAAGAGGTGATGGCGATGGATACAGTAAAGCGTCATAAGATAAAGATTCTATGTGGATTATTCTATACATTCTGCTTACTGAATTTGGTAGGAATCTCTGTATATCCGGAGAATTTTGGGCAGTTAAGGGAACTGATCGGGCAGACGAAAGATGCGGATATTAAGTCGGTAAGCGAGCAGGAAGATAATGAACAGAAGTCGTCCGAAAAGATGGGGGAGGAGAAAGGGATTGAGGAAGCAGTATCATATGTAGGTTCTTCAATGGTGGAAGAGCCGCCAAGAATCGCCTTGACATTTGATGACGGGCCGAGCAGCAAATGCACAGGAAGATTGTTGGATGGACTGAAAGAGAGAGAGGTAAAGGCAACATTTTTCCTGATTGGGGAAAATGCAAAAGAGAATCCGGAACTTGTGAAGCGTCTGGACGAAGAAGGGCATCTGATTGGCAATCATACCTATCATCATGTAGAGATTACCAAAGTATCGGATGAACAGGCAAAAAAGGAGATTCTGGATACGGATGAGGTGATCTATTCTATTATTGGCAAACATATAGAATATATGCGTCCTCCTTTTGGACTGTGGCAGCGGGAACTGGAACTTGAGATTGAGGTAATGCCTGTTATGTGGACGATAGATCCACTGGACTGGACCACGGAGAATGTGGACGAAATTGTGAATAAAGTAGTGACGGAAGCCGAGGAAGATGATATTATTCTATTGCACGACTGTTATGATTCCAGTGTGGATGCGGCGCTTCGGATTGTGGATATCCTAAAAGAGGAGGGATTTGAATTCGTGACCGTGGATGAGTTGATTATGAATTAATCTCTGGTTACGGATGGTGTTCTGGCTTGACAAGAGGGAAAATTAGCGGCAGTCGGGAGATATATGGATGAATATAGAGATAAATATGGAGATAAATATAAAGATAAATATAGAGAAAAATATAGAGATAAATGAGGAAGGGTAAAATGTCAGTAAATGAATTTTCCAGAACGGAGTTATTGATAGGAGAAGAGAATCTAAAGAGATTAAGAGATGCTTCCGTCATGGTGTTAGGCGTTGGAGGTGTTGGCTCCCATTGTATTGAGGCATTGGCAAGAAGCGGCGTGGGAAGATTGATTCTCGTGGATAATGACACGGTGTCCCTGACGAACATTAACCGTCAGTCGATTGCTTTCCACAGTACGGTGGGGCAGCATAAGACGCTGGTCATGAAGGAGAGAATCAGGGATATCTGTCCGCAGACTGAGGTAATTACTCATGAGATGTTCGTTTTGCCAGAGAATGTCGATCAGTTATTCGAAAATGGGACGGAAGGCAGACCGGATTATATCGTAGACGCAATCGATACGGTTACTGCCAAATTAATTTTGGTTGAAAAAGCGATGGAATATCAGATACCAATCATCAGTTGCATGGGAACGGGAAATAAATTGCATGCGGAACTTTTCGAGATTGTGGATATCAGCAAGACTTCGGTATGTCCGCTGTGCAAGGTCATGAGGAAGGAACTGCGTGCCCGGGGAATAGAGCATCTGAAGGTACTGTATTCGAAGGAGAAGCCGGTAGATGTATCGGCAAGGGAGACTGGAGAGGATAAGGGAAGCAGAAGAGCGATTCCGGGAAGCGTGTCCTTTGTTCCGCCGGTGGCAGGGCTTCTGATCGCCGGAGAGGTGATTCGGGAACTTGTGAGTAATCTGGGATAACAGGCGAGGCTTCGCGATTCTTTCATGATTGAGAAGCTTGCAGAAAGAGAGAATGAAATATGGATTTATTTGATTATATGAGAGAGAAGAATATGGACAAGGAGGCGCCGCTTGCCTCCCGGCTTCGTCCGACAACTTTGGAAGAGGTGGTTGGACAGCAGCATATTATAGGTAAGGACAAGTTATTGTATCGGGCGATTAAGGCGGACAAGTTAAGTTCGATCATCTTCTATGGACCTCCGGGAACCGGGAAGACTACGCTTGCGAAGGTGATTGCTAATACTACCAGTGCGGAGTTTACCCAGATCAATGCAACGGTTGCGGGCAAGAAGGATATGGAAGAGGTGGTGCGTCAGGCGAAGGATACCTTGGGAATGTATCAGAAGAAGACGATCCTGTTCGTTGATGAGATCCATCGGTTTAATAAGGGACAGCAAGACTATCTTCTTCCTTTTGTAGAAGACGGAACCATTATTCTGATTGGTGCTACAACAGAGAATCCTTATTTTGAAGTAAATAGTGCGCTGATCTCAAGATCCAGTATCTTTGAACTGCATCCACTGGAGAAAGAAGATATTAAGACGTTGCTTCGCCGGGCGGTCTATGATATGGAGAAGGGAATGGGAAGTTACGGTGCAGTCATTGAAGAGGATGCGCTGGAGTTTCTGGCTGATATCTCCGGCGGAGACGCAAGAAATGCGCTGAATGCAGTGGAACTTGGCATTCTGACGACGGAGCGCAGTGCAGATGGCAAGATTCACCTGACTTTGGATGTGGCATCGGAGTGTATTCAGAAACGGGTGGTGCGTTATGATAAGACAGGAGACAATCATTACGATACTATTTCTGCATTTATCAAGAGTATGCGTGGCTCTGACCCGGATGCGGCGGTCTATTATCTTGCGAAGATGCTGTATGCAGGGGAAGATATTAAGTTTATTGCCAGAAGAATCATGATCTGTGCGGCAGAGGATGTGGGCAATGCAGATCCTATGGCACTGACTGTGGCGGTGTCGGCTGCCCAGGCGGTCGAACGGATTGGAATGCCGGAGGCGCAGATTATCTTGTCTCAGGCGGTGCTGTATGTGGCAACGGCGCCAAAGAGTAATTCGGCATGCAATGCAGTTTTCGCAGCGTTAGAGAATGTAAGGAGTACGAAGACGACAGTTCCATCTCATCTGCAGGATGCTCATTACAAAGGAGCGCAGAAACTGGGGCATGGGATTGGTTATAAGTATGCTCATGATTATCCGAATCATTATGTGGATCAGCAATATCTGCCGGATGAGATTGCGGGCGAGAGATTCTATGAGCCGAGTGATAATGGGCGTGAGAGGGATATCAAGGCGTGGATGGAATATATAAGAAAGAATTAGAAATTGGTAAAGGACTGGTTTTTATGAGAAATACAGAAGATACATATACACACAGGCATGAGGTGGAGCATGAATCTATGCATGCGCATGGCATAGAGCATAAGCATACGCATAGTCATATAGAGGAAATGGAGAGTGATCATGTGCATAGTCATGTAGATGGAATGGAGAGTGAGCATGCACATAGTCATATAGATGGAATGGAGAGTGAGCATGCACATAGTCATATAGATGGAATGGAGAGTAATCATGTGCATAGTCATGTACACGATATGCATAGCCATACTCACGGGCACAGTGATCATAAGCATATTCACAGCCCGGAGGAGAAGAGGGCTGTAATCAATCGGCTGTCGAAAGCGATCGGTCATCTGGAGGCGGTAAAACGTATGGTAGAGAAGGATGCGGACTGCAGCGAGGTGCTGGTACAGCTGGCGGCTGTACGGGCGGCGATCAATAATACGGGCAAGGTGGTGCTTAAGAACCATATGAATCACTGTATTGTTGAGGCTGTGGAGGAGAATGATATGGAGGCGATTGAGAAGTTGAATCAGGCGATTGATAAGTTTATGAAGTAGGGGAATGGATTGAGAGATTGGAGGTTTGAAAGTGTACGGCACGAGGGCGAGTCATAGGGGCTGACAACCGGAACTTTTCGTTAGGAATACGTAACATCAAAATGGACAGTTTTTTCGTAACCGGGCTGATTCATCCCGAAGTCTTGATGACTTCGCGATTCAGCAGCCCTCTCGAATTGGATGTGATATCCAATTCTCGTACGAAATAACTGTCCATTTTGATGTAACGTATTCCAAAACTCAAGTTACGGCCGTCAGCCCCTATGACTCACCCTCGTGCCTGGCGCTTCCAGGGCTCCAGGGAGTTCTCAAGGGGGGAGGGATTCCGGCGAGGATGAGAAGGGCTCCGGGGAGTTCTCGATGGGATGCCTACTCTATGATGTTGCCGTTAATTCCGATTGTAATGACTTGCCAGGGGATGAATTTGCCGCTGGCTTTTAGGGCTTCGGTGGCGGCGTGTTCGATTCCACCACAGCAGGGGACTTCCATGCGGACGATGGTGAGGCTTTTAATGTTGTTATTCTTGATAATCTCGGTTAGTTTTTCTGTGTAATCGCCTTCGTCTAGTTTCGGGCAGCCGATCAGGGTGATTCGGTTTTTGATGAAGCGGTTGTGAAAATCTGCGTAGGCGTAAGCGGTGCAGTCTGCAGCGATTAGCAGGTTGGCATTTTCAAAGTATGGTGCGTTTACTGGCACTAATTTGATCTGCACTGGCCACTGGCTAAGCTGGCTTGATGGAATCTCCGGGAGTGGAGAATTCTCTGGTGCGGAACTATTGTCAGGAATTGCTTTATTTTTTAGATGTTGTTGTACAGCCTCTTCGTCGTAGGCTGCTGCTTCTCTTTCTTCGAATGAGATTGCGTTTGTCGGACATACTGGAAGACAGTTTCCTAATCCGTCGCAATAATCGTCTCGGATTAATCTGGCTTTTCCATCGACCATCTGGATCGCTCCTTCGTGGCAGGCTGCAGCACAGGCTCCGCAGCCGTTGCATTTTTCTTCGTCTATATGAATAATTGTTCTTATCATAATGTACCTCCTTGATTTGATACACATAATTTACTACAATGAGAAAAGAAAATATGTTGTTTTTCCAACAAAGGGAGTGAAAATATGAAAATTAATATAGACATGCTGTCGGCTTCTCCGTTATTTCAAGGAATTAAGGAGGAGGATCTTGAGAATATGCTTTCGTGTCTGGGAGGAACTGTCCGGAATTATGGAAGAAACGAGGTTATCCTGGTGGAAGGAGAGCCAGTTGGAAAGGTTGGAGTAGTTCTTAAGGGATGTGTGCAGGTAATGAATGAGGATGTGTTTGGGAATCGGACGATCCTTGAGCAGGTGGGGCAAGGAGAGTTATTCGGAGCGGCTTATGCCTGTGCAAAGTTTGATAGAAGTCCGGTGAGTGTAGCGGCGGTGGAAGACAGTGCTGTTCTGCAGTTGGATGTAAGGCGGGTATTGACTGTCTGCCCGACTGCCTGTCAGTTTCATCAGGAACTGGTTAGGAATATGGTGCATATCCTAGCGGGGAAGAATGTATTGCTGGGAGAGAAGATCCGGTATCTTTCCAGACGGACCACCAGGGAAAAGCTGATGTCCTATCTGTCAGACCAGTCTAAAAGGGCAGGAAGCAGGCATTTTTGCATTCCATTCGACAGGCAAGGGCTGGCGGATTATCTCTGTGTGGAGAGGAGCGCTATGTCGGCAGAACTTGGGAAACTTAGGAAAGAAGGGGTGGTGGATTATCTCAGAAGTGAATTCTGGCTTAAGTAATTCAGGTGGGTACACCACATTTTTCAGTTAGGTACACCACATTTTTCAATTTGGGACGTAGTAAAAGTGCATTTTACTACATCCCAAACTTATAAAAAATGTATAAAGAGTGTTGACAAAACAAATCAGCAGTGCTAAATTAATAGTCGAAAGGTGTTAGCACTCAAAAACAAAGAGTGCTAATAAAACAAAATCCGAAAGGAGGAAGGCGAATGATATCAGAACATGGCTTGAGTGATCGTAAGTTAAAGATATTGCATGCAATCATTCAGACGTATCTGGAGACAGGCGAGCCGGTCGGGTCCAGAACGATTTCCAAATATACGGATTTAAATTTAAGTTCTGCAACGATCCGCAATGAGATGGCAGACTTGGAAGAACTTGGATATATCATGCAGCCGCATACGTCAGCCGGACGTATTCCTTCGGATAAAGGCTACAGATTATATGTAGATATGCTGATGGATGAGAAGGAGCAGGAATTAAGCGAGATGCAGGAGCAGATGCTTGATAAGGCAGACAAGATGGAACAACTCCTGAAGCAGGCAGCCAAGGTTCTTGCCAATAGTACGAATTATGCGACTATGGTTTCTACACCGATGAATAACGCGAACAAGATTAAATTCATCCAGTTATCCATGGTGGATGCGGAACAGGTGATTGCGGTAATCGTACTTGGCGGCAATGTGATCAAGAATAAGATCATTAATATAGAAGAGCCGCTCAGCAATGAGAATCTGCTGAAATTGAATATGCTCTTGAACACTACATTGAACGGCATGTCGATTGAAGCAATCAATCTTGGGCTGATCGCGAGATTAAAAGAACAGGCCGGGATACACAGCCAAGTGGTTGGCAAGGTATTAGATGCGGTGGCGGATGCCATTCAGGTAGATGAAGATATGCAGATCTACACAAGCGGAGCCACGAACATATTCAAGTATCCGGAACTTAGTGATAAGCAGAGCGCCCAGGAGATTATCAATGCATTTGAAGAGAAGCAGCAGTTGACAGAACTTGTAACCCAGACATTATCTCAGGAAGAGAATACCGGAATTCAGGTGTATATCGGAGATGAGACTCCGGTTCAGACTATGAAAGACTGTAGTGTCGTTACCGCAACTTATGAATTAGGTGACGGCATGAAGGGAACGATAGGTATTATCGGACCGAAGCGAATGGATTATGAGCATGTATTAAAATCTATGAAACGACTCCAGAATGAGTTGGATCAGATGTTTCATAAGAATGAATAAGAAAGGTGGAATAACCCTTGGAGAATCAGCAGGAGAAAAGCCAGGAAGAGATGGTAAAAGAGGCTGTAGAGGAAGCGAAGAAGGCAGCAGAGCAGGCAGAACAAGAAGCGGCAGAAACTTCTGATGACAGCGGTAATACAGCAGAAGCCAGTGAAGAGCCAGAAGAAGAGGCGACAGTTGGCGGAGATGGCGAAGCAGCTGAAGACAGCGAGGAAGAAGAGGCAAAGGACGGCGAAGAAGAACCAAAATCCGGAAAGAAATTATTTGGCAAGAAGAATAAAAAAGATAAAAAAGACGAGAAGATTGAGGAACTGACTGACAGACTCACTCGTCAGATGGCAGAGTTTGATAACTTCCGCAAACGTACGGAGAGGGAGAAGTCCCAGATGTACGAGATAGGAGCGAAAGATATCATAGATAAGATTCTTCCGGTAGTTGACAATTTCGAGCGTGGGCTTGGAGCAGTCAAGGAAGAAGACAAAGAAGATCCCTTCATCCAAGGAATGGAGATGGTGTATAAGCAGTTAATGACAACACTGGAAAGTGTAGGGGTCAAACCTATCGAAGCGGTAGGACAGGAATTCAATCCTGATTTCCACAATGCAGTGATGCACGTGGAAGATGAGAACCTCGGTGAGAATATCGTAGCCGAAGAGTTTCAGAAAGGTTACATGTACCGTGATTCCGTCGTAAGACACAGCATGGTAAAAGTAGCGAACTAAACCTGAACACTTAATGATGCCTGAATACTTAGTGAGGTATTATCGAACTTAGTATGAAGGTAGATACTCTGAACAAAGTGAAGAGTATCTTCACAGAATTTAGTGTGAAGGTTGTTCGAGGAGCGAAGCGAATCGAACTTCATATGACACTTACAATTAATTATTATTTCATAAAAATAGGAGGTCTTTATAATGGGCAAAATTATAGGTATTGACTTAGGAACAACAAACAGTTGTGTGGCTGTTATGGAAGGTGGTCAGCCAACAGTTATCGCGAATACAGAAGGAGCTAGAACAACACCATCTGTTGTAGCGTTTTCAAAGACAGGAGAGCGTCTGGTAGGTGAGCCTGCAAAACGTCAGGCAGTAACCAATGCAGAGAGAACAATCTCTTCTATTAAGAGAGAGATGGGAAGCGATTACAAAGTAACCGTTGATGACAAGAGATATTCTCCACAGGAGATTTCCGCGATGATCCTTCAGAAGTTAAAAGCAGATGCAGAAGGATATCTTGGTGAGAAGGTAACAGAGGCTGTTATCACAGTACCTGCTTACTTTAACGATGCTCAGCGTCAGGCAACCAAGGATGCTGGTAAGATTGCAGGTCTTGATGTAAAGCGTATCATCAACGAGCCTACAGCAGCAGCGCTTGCATATGGTCTTGATAATGAGAAAGAGCAGAAGATCATGGTATACGACTTAGGTGGTGGTACATTCGATGTATCTATCATCGAGATTGGTGACGGCGTTATCGAAGTATTATCTACAGCAGGTAATAACAGACTTGGTGGAGATGACTTCGACCAGAAGATCACAGACTACATGATCGCTGAGTTCAAGAAACAGGAAGGTGTAGACTTATCTACAGATAAGATGGCACTTCAGAGATTAAAAGAAGCAGCAGAGAAGGCTAAGAAAGAACTGTCTTCTGCAACAACAACTAATATCAACCTGCCATTCATTACAGCAACAGCAGAAGGTCCAAAGCATTTCGATATGAATCTGACAAGAGCAAAATTCGATGAATTGACTCACGACTTGGTAGAGAAGACATCTGAGCCAGTAAGAAGAGCGCTTTCTGATGCAGGACTGAATGCTTCTGAACTTGGTCAGGTACTGTTGGTTGGTGGATCTACACGTATCCCGGCTGTGCAGGAAGAAGTAAAACGTCTGACAGGCAAAGAGCCAAGCAAGTCTCTGAATCCGGATGAATGTGTAGCACTTGGTGCTTCTGTTCAGGGTGGTAAACTTGCAGGAGATGCAGGCGCAGGAGACATCCTTCTTCTTGATGTAACTCCACTGTCACTGTCTATCGAGACTATGGGCGGTGTTGCTACAAGACTGATTGAGAGAAATACAACAATTCCTACAAAGAAGAGCCAGATCTTCTCTACAGCAGCTGATAATCAGACAGCCGTAGATATCAACGTAGTACAGGGTGAGAGACAGTTTGCAAGAGATAACAAATCACTTGGACAGTTCAGACTGGATGGAATCGCACCGGCTCCACGTGGAGTACCGCAGATTGAGGTTACATTCGATATCGATGCAAATGGTATCGTTAATGTATCTGCGAAAGACCTTGGAACAGGTAAAGAGCAGCACATTACGATTACTGCAGGATCTAACATGTCTGACGAGGATATCGATAAGGCAGTAAAAGAGGCAGCAGCATTTGAGGCACAGGATAAGAAGCGTAAAGAAGGCATTGATGCTAAGAACGATGCTGATGCAATGTTGTTCCAGACAGAAAAAGCATTGAAAGAAGTTGGAGATAAACTTGATGCAGCAGATAAGGCAGCAGTAGAAGCAGACTGCAAGGCATTAAAAGAGATTCTTGATAAAGTGAATATGGATGACATCTCTGATGCACAGGTTGCAGAGATGAAGGCTGCTAAGGATAAATTAATGGAAAGCGCTCAGAAGGTATTCACGAAGATGTATGAGCAGGCTGGCGCTGCAGCTGGTGCAGGAGCACAGGGTGCAGGACCAGATATGGGAGCAGGCGCAGGACCGGCACCAGACGGATTCCAGGGAGATGACGTTGTAGACGGAGATTATAAAGAAGTCTAATAGCAGGAAGATAATTATTCTGCGGAATTTGGCTGGGGAATCCCCAGCCGCAATCCCGCAGAATTTCCCTGTATATATAGAAGGATTTATTTCCTTATAAAGATATTGTTTCAGGTAAAAAACTTCTATATTATTAGGAAAGAAAGGGATAAACTATGGCAGAATCAAAAAGAGATTATTATGAAGTGCTGGGCGTCAGCAAGGATGCAGACGAAGCGACTTTAAAAAAAGCATATAGACAGGTTGCCAAAAAGTACCATCCTGATATGAATCCTGGAGATGCGGAAGCAGAGAAGAAATTCAAAGAGGCTTCTGAGGCATATGCTGTATTAAGTGATCCGGAGAAACGCCGTCAGTATGATCAGTTCGGTCATGCGGCATTTGATGGGGGCGCCGGTGGTGCAGGTGGCTTCGGCGGATTCGACTTTAGCGGTGCTGATTTTAGCGATATCTTTGGTGATATCTTCGGTGATCTGTTTGGCGGCGGTGGAAGAAGAGGTCGTGCAAGCCAGGGACCGATGAAAGGCATGAATATCCGCAAGAGCGTTAGAATTACATTTGAAGAAGCAGTATTCGGATGTGAGAAGGAACTGGATGTAATCTTGAAAGATCCGTGCCCGAAGTGTAATGGTACAGGAGCAAAGCCGGGAACATCACCAGAGACTTGTCCGAAGTGTGGCGGTAAAGGTCAGGTTGTATATACACAGCAGTCTTTCTTTGGAACAGTTCAGAACGTTCAGACTTGTCCTGACTGCCAGGGAACCGGTAAGATTATCCGTGAAAAATGCCCGGATTGCGGCGGAACAGGTTATGTATCTAATAAAAAGAAGATTGCGGTTTCTATTCCGGCAGGTATTGATAACGGACAGAGTGTCCGTATTCGTGAAAAAGGCGAACCAGGTCTGAATGGAGGTCCAAGAGGAGATTTGCTGGTAGAAGTAGTCGTGTCCAGACATCCGATCTTCCAGCGTCAGGATATGCATATATTCTCTACCGTGCCGATTTCATTTGCCCAGGCAGCGCTTGGTGCAGATATTAGAATCAAAACGGTTGACGGAGAGGTAATCTACACTGTGAAGCCGGGAACCAAGACGGACACTAAGGTGCGTCTGAAAGGCAAGGGAGTTCCGTCTATCAGGAATTCTCAGGTACGTGGCGATCATTATGTGACATTGGTGATCCAGACACCGGAGCACTTGACCCATGAAGCGAAGGAGGCACTTCGCAGGTTCGATGAGTTATCAGGAAACACGCTGAATGCAGCGGGAAGTGACACAGAGCCTAAGGGTGGTAAGAAGAAAAAGGGATTTATGGATAAGATGAAAGAAGCCTTTGATGATTAACAAGGGCATTTCCCGGAAACGGCATGTTTCCGGGTTTTTTTATTTGTGCAATTTGAAATTAATTTTCTGTTGTCCTACTAATTCGAAAAATTGGTTATAATAATCTCATTTGAGTATAGTTACATTATAATATGTAAGGGAGAGAAAGTTGGTTGCCGTTATCCATCTTATTTGGGGGGATTTCAGGGCCAGGTGTGGCTCATGTGAGTTACACCTGGTCCTGCTTATACGTTAGTAAAATCACCAACATTTGGCGATGATGTTGATTGGAACTGGTATTTTGTCGGAGAAGGACAGGAATTTGCCTATGAGTATCGTGCTGTTGAAGTAGACAATCCAGATGACGACAATAAGCCGTCAGGCGATGATAAGCCGGTGGTAGATAATAAGCCATCAGCAGATAAGACAGGCACAACCAAGAAGACTTCAACCGAGAAGTCTAAGTCTGTAAAGACAGGTGATCCGTCTATGGTATGGCCATTTATGCTGGCTGCAGTTTCCTCATTGACAGTAATCGGAAAGATGAGCAGGAAAAAAAGAGATGAATAAAGCCTAAGAGTTTTATAAGCCTGGAATTTAATGCGGAAACCGCAGACCCTCTCAGACAGGACCTGTGGTTTCTGTACTATTAAAGGCGTCAACGAAAGAAGTCTGATTTTAAATTACAGGAAACTATAAATCGATTATTAAGGAGATATTATGAAAAAAAGGAAAAAATTAATGGCACTGCTGCTGGCACTTACATTGACGTCAGTGGGTCCCATGGGTTTTGGAACAACTGCAAAAGCAGATACCTGCGGGGGTCTGGAAGAGGTAGATATATATGAACCTGGGAAAGAGGAAGTAATTAAAGACCCGGTACTCCACTGGGCAATACGTGCATCATTGAATTCAATCAAAGACGCTCCGGTTCTGACGGCAGATATAGTAGGAGCAAGACAGGTTGAGATAATTTCCTATGAGTTGTGTGCTCATCCGGAGAATTTTGAGACATGGACCAAGCCATTCTGGATTGAGAATCTGGAAGGAATTCAATATGCAAAATCAGCGTCTATGGTAGATATCTGTTATACCTCTGCTGTAGAAGGAAAGCGGATCGCAGATGTAAGTCCTCTTTCAGAATTGACACAGCTTCAGACTCTTTTGCTGAAGCAGAACGGGATTGATGATATCAGTTCACTAGGAACGTTGGTGAACCTGACGCAGTTAGATGTATCTGGAAACAGAGATATTACAGATGTATCGGTTGTCGAGAATATGAAGAAATTAAAACGGTTTAATAGTTCCAATAATAAAGTATCAGACATCAGTGCGATATCAGGACTGGAAAATCTGGAATTCGTAGAAGTTTCGGGAAATCAGATACAGGAACTTCCGGATATGAGTAAACTGACCAATGTGTACTCTTTGGATATATCCCATAATGAGTTGACAGATATCTCTGCACTTGCGGGATTGAAGAATTTGAGAGAACTGAATCTGAGAGGAAACACAGCAATTACAGATTTCAAACCATTGGCAAAATTGTTTTCGCTGGAAAAGGAGAAAACATTCCTTCCGGAAAATGCAAATAAAGAGGATTTGTTTGCGGCAATAGAGGTAAATAAGCTATTTGATGCATTTAATATTAGCAAAATGCAGAAATCCGATTTGGAGAATGTAGAAAAGGCATTGGCAGCATATGATGAATTGACGGATACACAGAAGGAATATGTAGGTACAGCGCGCGCAGAAACAGCCAGAACCAATAAGAAGAAGGTTGAAAATGATGAGGAACCGGAATACTATCCAGAGTATGATGAGGGAGGCACGAAGCAGCCGGTTTTGGACAGACTGGAGATCAAGGTAGTAGATAAATACGGAAACCCGATGTCGGGAGTAGAATTCGTAAAAACTGCCCTGGGAACAAAGAGTTATTTTACTGATAAGAACGGTATGCTGAGTATAGAGCATAGTGCGTCAGACGCATATTGGGATCTTTCGATTCGCCCGGCTGGGGATGCATATGTTGCAAGCCCGTCCGAATTTGTCTATGAGGTAAAGGATAAAAAGACATACAGTGTCAACGGAGAGCCTGTTACTGGGTTCGAGGAGTGGAAGGTTGTCTTGATTCCGAAGGAAGAATATGTGGACAAATCTGATTTGTCAGCAGCGTTACAGGAAACGAAAACCGTAGAAGAAGAGTATAAGTATACAGCATCAACTTATCAAGCGTATGTAACAGCGATTCAGATAGCACAGAATACGCTGGATGATCCGGATGCTACAGTAGCATCTGTGAAAGAAGCAGCAGATAATCTGCGGACAGCATGGAACAATCTGGAAAAGACAAATATATTGACAGAGTTAAAACTGATAGTGAAGGATGAAAACGGCAATGTATTCACCAGACCGTTTAAATTCCAGATCAGAGTTCCGGTAACAGGAGCTGAGGCATGGAATCAGTTATCAGATCCTGAGACAGGGCTGGCATATCTCCAGGCTTCGCCTGGATGGCAGGATGGAAAACAGTGGGAGATTCTTGCGTGCCATGAAGAACCGTATGATATAGAACCTATCATGGTTACAATCGGAGTAACTCCGGAAGGAACACGTTATTTTAAAACAGTTGATGAAAAAGATGTTGATGTTGATTTTGAGAAAGAAGTAATTCTGAAATCACGCCCGGATGGTGCTCTCGATAAGAAAAATGAAAGAAAACCTGACAGTACAGTATTGCAACAGTATATCGAAGCAGCAAAACTGTATGAAGAAGGAGATTTTACACCGGAGTCATATGAAAAACTGCAAAAAGCAGTTGCGGCTGCACAAAGTATAGTAGATAAATCCGGAACTTCCCAGGAAGAATATAATGCGGCTGCAGCATCATTGAAGAAAGCGGAAAGTGCTCTGGTAAAACCGGCAAGTAAATTATTACTTCAGAAGGAAATTAGTAAATATTTTTCTCAAGACAGTTATACAGTGGCGAGCTGGAAACAATTCGTGGAAGTGAGGAATGAGGCGAGCGCAGTTAATGAGAATCCGAATGCTTCCCAGGAAGAAGTGGATAATGCACTGTCTGCTCTGAAGCAAGCACAGGCAGGACTTGTGCTGCGGGCGAATAAAGTAATCCTGATTCAGAAGTTGACAGAGGCCAAGGCAATAAATGCGGATGACTATGTAAGCGGTTACGATGAACTGCAGATAGCAATTGCGGCTGCACAGACGGTATATGATAATACAGAAGCAACACAGGAGCAGGTAGATGGACAGATTACAGCACTCGAAACAGCAATCAACGCACTGGTGAAAAAGCCTGTTGAAGTTGATTGGTCGTGTTATAAAGGTCAGTTCCGTGCGAAAGTGACGGATGAGGAAGGAAATCCTATGACCGGCATAAAGTTTATGGCGTGGATTGACGATAAAGAGGATGAAGAGGTTTCGATTGTTTCGGATGCAAATGGAGTGATCGGATATACTACATACGGACCGGGGCACTATGGACATACCGTCTATATAAGATTGGCGGACGACAAATATACTACTGATGATGAGCATTATTTTACTGTGGAAAATGCCACTTTTCTTGCTGGAATAGCGACGATTGATGGTCAGCCATATGCGGAAGGGACTCGTCTTACATATGTATTGAAGGCCGCAGGTGATACACCGCATCCAGGCGATAAAGTGGTGTCGGATGAGAAACATTTCCGGGCGAAGGTAGTGGATGAGAATGGAAATCCAGTGAATGGAGTGACATTCATATCTTTACCGGATGACGAATATGCGGAGAACTATAAACTGGTAAGTGAGAATGGTATCATAGAACAAGAACTGAAAAACTTTGATTTTAATTTGAAGTTTACAGTAACAATAGAGGCGGATCAGGATGCCGGGGAAGGAAAGAAGTGGACATGTTCAGATGAACATACTTTTAAAACAGATGGCTCAATGATAAAAGCGCCGACGATAACGCATGTAGACGGAAAAGCGCTGGCAGATGCAGGGGAGATTGTATTTACCCTGAAAAAATCAGGCGGAGATATACCGGAACCTTCAGAAGTGAGGAAAGATGCCCTGCAAGAACAGATAAATATTGCAAGACTGTTTGATGGAAAAAGTGACGATTACACAGAAGAGACCTACAATGCGCTGCAGGCAGCAATTGTAGAAGCAGAGAAGGTCTATAATGATCCGGAGGCGACACAGGCGCAGGTGGATGAATGGACTCAGAAATTAGAGGTAGTGCGTAAGGCTCTGGAAGAAAAAGAGAAACCTGTTGTATGCGATCAGACCAATATTCGTATTCTTATTCAGGATGAAGCCGGCAATGTGGTGACCGACAGACTTGAATTTGCAAGAGCATTTGATAGTGGTCGTCCGGGAATCTGTTATTCACGAAATGGTGTACTGGAATATAATCTCAGTACAGCAGATGCGGGTATCGAGACGATTACATTTTCGGCAAATGATGGTACGGTCATCCTGGGCGAGAAGGAGTACACACTGGAGCCGGAGAAGCATGTATTTACTCTGGAATCCGGAATGGATATAGTCCTTAGTGCGATTGATGGTGAGCCGCTTAATGGTACACAGGAAGTGAAGTTCATATTAAAAGAGAAATCTGTAATAGAGATTCCTGATAAGACGAATCTGTATAGTAAGCTGGAAGAGATGAAAGCAATCAGTTCCGGCAATTACACTAGCAACAGTTATCATGCGCTGCAGGATACAATCACAAGCGCCCAGGCTGTTTATGATAATGACAACGCCGTTCAGACAGAAATTGACCAGGCGATAGCGAATCTGGATGCGGCAAAATCAGCACTCAGAGAAGTGACAGGAATGAGAGTCCTTACAATTCCGGTGACGGATCAGAATGGTAATGCAGCGCCTGTCAATACGAGATTTGTAAGATATGATGCGAAATATCGTGTGGAAAATAACATGTATGTGAAGGACGGGCAGCTTGTCTGGACAGTCGGTTCTTATGAAGGAGGGGATTATGAATTCTATCTGCCGGCGGACTCTGCATATATCGCGACACCTGCAGTGATCAAAGTCCATGTAGGTGAGGAAGATGGAACACCGGTTATTGAGACTATTGGCGGACAGCCGGCAGCTGACGGACTGGCAAAATTCGTGCTCACACCGAAGGGTAATGACACCTGTGATATACTTACATTCCGTGCATTTGTGCAGGATAGCGAGGGATGTGCACTTAGCGGAGTAAAGTTTGATGTGGCAAACGGAGATCCGGCTGAAATTATTTCTGATGAAAACGGTATGATTGAATATGCGGTAACGGCATGGGATACAGATACAACCATGAAAGTTACTCTTAAGGATGGTCAAGAATGGATAAATGAACAAGCGGTCGAATTTGCAGTAATTGTTGATCCGGGAGATACGAACCGTGGTATCATCAGCACCGTAGATGGAAAACCGATAGCAGAAAGCGGACGCATCGTATTTACCCTAGAGAAGAAATCACAGCCTCAGAAAGTAGATAAGACTCTGTTGCTGGCAGCTATGGAAAGAGCAGGAACTTTGGATGCAGACAAGTATACAGAAGACAGTTTCGCAAAAGTCACCGCAGAGCTTGAGAAGGCAGTCCAGATTCATGCAGATGACACAGTTTCCCAGGGGGCGGTTGACGCGCAGACGGACGCTTTAAATGAGGCGATCAATGCATTGGTTGAAAAGGAAGAGCCGGTACCGGATCCGGATAAGACGGCTCTTAAAGTAGCCATTGACAGGGCAAATACGCTGGATAAATCCAAATATACAGAAGAAAGCTATGCAGAAGTGGAGAAGGTATTGGCAAACGCAGTAGCATTATATGAAAATGCAGAGGCACTGCAGGCTGATATTGACAATGCGGCGAAGGCACTGAATGCTGCAATTGCTGCACTTCAAGAAAAGACTACGGTTCCAGAAGATAGTGATAAACCTTCCGATAAGCCGAATAGTGGGCAGAAGCCGGGTGATAGTAATAATATTAGCAAGGGAAATGGAAGTGTGAAAGATAAGACTGGTACAGCAGTACAGACAGGTGATTCTGCACACACAGTACCGATATTTATTATCATGACAGTATCTGTTCTTGCTATTTGTCTGATTCTGAGAAAACGAGTAAAGGCATAGAAAGAGAAGATTATTAACTAAAAACGAAGAGCTGTCAGGATGAACTGTGAATTGCTCCCGTCAAGTAGACAATTAAAAATTTAAATTTTTCTGCCAGTAGGTGTTGCCTGCTGGCAGTTTATATCATTTATTTTTCAAATGGTGATAGGGTTATTATAATGAAGATATGGAAGAATATACGTTTGAAGATAAAGTACCAGTGGGATGTATAACGGGGATCTTGAGATTGACTTTGCAGAGTGTAACGTGGCTTGATTGATGTAAATGTAATAGAAGGAACCGGATATTCTGAAGATCCGATTCCTTCTTCTAATGTAATGGAGCTCCATTCATGCCTGCCTCCGGTTCCGCCCAATCACAAGTGCAATCCCAAGGAATGCAGCAGCGAACATCAACTGCAGTCCATACCCCGTAAAAAGCGTTGCCCTCTGCGAAGCGCTAAAAGAACTATGATTGCCCAGCAGATCATTCACAATCTCATACCAGTACACTGGCAGAAATCGAGCTACCCTCTTAACTCCTTTGCTCATAATCTCCAGTTCTACGAATACGCCGCATAGGAATGACATTCCCAGAGATACGACATTGACCACGGCACTGATCAGGTCTTCCCGGTGAACCAGCATACCGATCAGAAATGCCAGAGAGAGGCTTACCAGCGTCATGATAAAACTATTGAGCAGATAGTAGACCATATTAGGGTCTTGTAAAAAGTCTTTCCCGAATATGACAAGTACCATCAGTGTACAGATGATCCACACGAACATGCCGATCACAGCAAAGCCAAGCACTAACTGCATATTCTGGCTGCGTATTGGAATGGCAGAACATGACATTCGTTTCTTAACGTCAGGATTATGAAAAGCAATCATAATGTAACTCAGCGCATAGCACAGAATTGACAGTATGATATATGGCATATATTGATACATGAAGGATGGATAGGACTGTTCGCCGCCATATCTACTCTTATCAAGTAAAGTAACGTCAGTGGTAACCTCGCCATTCTTCTGTACGCTGTCAATGGCTTCTTCAAGTGTGAATCCACTGGCGGTCATAATCCGTACATCATTCAGGAAGGTATCGATCTGCTGATCGACATAGTATCCGCTGGTGCTTCCCGGAACCTTGGTGACAGGAAGCTGTTCTTCGCCGTTTAAGCAGCGTTCTTCAAAATCTTCAGGAATTGTCACTACATAGTAGACTTCCCGGTAGAAGAGACGGTCCTGGATGATGGAAGGATCGTCAGGAACATCTTTTAACGTGTGGTATTGCTCCAGATATGAGGCGAGTCCCCTGGCAAGTTCTCCGCCATCCCGGTCGATTACGGCAATATCAAGACTCGTCTGCTCAAAATTTGCCTGGGAGTCATCCTTGCCGACACTTTTTTGAACCATAATAGAGATGCTCAAAAAGATGCCCGCATAGAGGAGTACAATATGGAGATTCCGTTTTGTAATGGTAAGAAATCCTTTAAATACTGTCATAACGTTCCCTCCTTACGCCTAAAAAGGCAATGATGAATAATAGGACACTCATACCAGCCAGTATCAGCAGGCACCTGGTAAGCCGCTCCATGTCGTTATATATGCCCATGCAGTAGAATGCGTCGCTTAAGACGGCGGCAGGGTTGATACGGTTGATGATCGGACAGTGCAGTTCGATCAGGTTTTTCATGTTGCCGAACATCAGACCGGCAAGGAATCCGGGGAATAAAGAGACAAGGACTGTAAGCCCGATTTTCATTCCCAGTGAGAATTTGCCGACACATCCAAGAGCAAGCCCTATGCATACGCCGATCATACTTCCCATGAAATCAACCAGAAGCAGTGCGCAAATATTATTTCCAAGGCTGATTCCCAGAACCTTGACTATGTACAGATTAAGAATCAGTATATTGAAGAAATGGATCAGGAACAGCACTATCATATCGATGAGGACCAGTTTTAACTTGTGAGTGGGTGTAATGCTGCGTCTGGCGCCCAGGGCAGATAAGTTCGCCTGACCATCAAAACTGGAACGGACACCCAGAAAAGCACCGGATAGACAGGCATAGGCAATGAGAGCGAAGAAATACTGCATATTCGGATCCATGCTCTTGCCGCCAAGAGATACTTCTTCGGTTGTCTGGCGATAGTCTTCCATAGCGTTCATCGCTTTTTGTATGTTCTCAGGGTGCTTTATGGCAATCTCCCGGAACATGGCAGAATTCTGGTTGTAATTCGTTAGAACAGAGGTCAGGATACTCTCGCCAAGACCGTTCTTTGCAACGGTTAGGGAAGGTGTTTCTTTTATATAGTAGATGCCCTGAATCTGTTCTTCGTTTAATGCTTCTTTTGCTTCTCTCTCAGAGGTGATATTCTGAATATCCAGAGTGTCTCCATCCAACTGTTCCAGGAATGCGGCGAAAGAGCGTGCATTTTCGGAAGATAAATCTTCTTCAATTATGGCAACTTTTACGGCTTCCCAGGCAGATTCCCCGGTTCCTTCTAATCCTATGTTGCCGAAGGAAACATAGAAAAAGGTTCCCAGTATCATAGGAAAGACGAGTGCCCAGAACATCATAGGAAAGTCTCGTATCGTCTGTAAGAATCGGTATTTGAATAAATGTAACATATAGGTGCGCCTCCTAGTCTCTTAATTCTTTGCCGGTAATTTCAAGAAATACGTCATTTAAGGTGGGCAGTTCTGAGAATACACGACCAAAGGTGATATCGTGTTCCTGCAGATAATTCAGGATACGAACCAGATTGTGTTTGGCACCGCTTAAACGGATCTTTAATACTTGCTCCTCGTAAGTGAGATCGAAGACATGAGGAAGTTCCCGTATATCAGCAAGTGTGCCAGCATCTAAGGCAATGGCCTCGATGGTGATGGTTTCTCCTGTTTTAATCATCTTTTTCAGTTCTTCTGTTGTGCCGATTGCCAGCACCCGCCCGTGATCAATAATGGCAATTCGGGAACAGATCTGTTCCACCTCTTCCATATAGTGAGAAGTGTAGATGATCGTTGAACCCTGGCGGTTTAATTCCAGAATTCCTTCCAGTATCTTATTGCGGCTCTGAGGGTCTACGGCAACGGTTGGCTCATCCATGATAATCAGTTTCGGCTTATGAACGATGCCACAGGCTATGTTAAGTCTCCTTAGAAGACCTCCGGAAAGCTTCTTGGGGCGCATCTTTGTGAAGTCTTCAAGGTCAGTGAATGCGATGGCATCTTCGACCAGTTTTTTGCGCAGTGCCTTATCTTTGATATATAGACCGCAGAAATAATCAATGTTTTCCCAGACGGTCATCTGCTCGAAGACTGCAACATTCTGCATGACAACACCAATATCTTTCTTGATATCATAACTGTCCGGGCGCATCTCCTTGCCGAAGATGGTGATGGTGCCTTTGTCGTATTTCAGAAGTGCCAGCAGGCAGCCTATGGCTGTCGTCTTGCCGGAGCCGTTCGGACCTAAGAGACCGAAGACTTCACCTTCTTGTATGTCAAGGTTCAGATGGTCAAGTGCCACAAGATCCCCGTATCTTTTAACGAGATTTTCAATATGAATCATAAAATCGCCTCCATGTTATTTGTTACTTGTAGTATAAAGTTTTGACGTTTATAATGAAAGTGTCGGGAGTCACAAAAGAGATGTGACAAATGTAATATTGATATTAAAAAGCCATGCACAGATATTGACATACAGACTGTGCAAGTTTACTTGCTAAGGGATGTATGCCAATATCTGTATAGGGCGTTTAGCCCAAGTGAGAAGTAGCGAAGCGGATTCGAACTTGCATGGCAGGAAAAGGAAGGATAGATATTGAATGATATGAAGCGGGTAATAGATCAGACCGTGTTAGTGATATATTGTTTTCTGGCAATGCTGTTGATTCAGACAGATACAGCGTTTATCGTGGCATTTCTTACAGCGCTTATCTACACATGTGCGAATCGGCTGATCGTATCAGGGAAATGGACGCTTGTATCTACGATTGTTTTTCTCGGTACAGCGGCACTATGCCCGGAATGTTTGCTTTTTACCCCGGTAATATTGTATAGTATATTAGAGTACAGATTATATTTTCTGGCAGTTATTCTGGGTGTGATGTGTGCATTCAGCTCTATTCCTGAGAATCTGACCGTGTTTTTTTTCCTGATCATCGGGTGTGGTATTGCAGGATTGATTCAATATCAGACAGAGAAGTATGCAAAGTTGGATGAGACATTCCACAGAATCCGGGATGATGGTGTGGAGAAGAATATCCTGCTTAAGGAGAAGAACCAGACGCTGCTTCAGAAACAGGACTATGAGATCTATGCTGCGACATTGAAGGAACGGAACCGGATTGCCAGAGAGATTCATGATAATGTAGGGCATATGTTGTCCAGATCTATCCTGATGGTTGGTGCCATGAAAGCAATCCACGGAGAAGGAAACTTAACCGGGGCGTTGAATCAGTTGGAGGATACGCTGAATGCTGCGATGACCAGCGTTCGTTCCAGTGTTCATGACTTGCATGATGAATCTATTAACTTAAAGGAAGTATTAGGAAGCCTTGCGAGGGAATGTACCTTCTGTCCGGTACAGTTGGAATACGATATGGGATATGATGTGCCAAGAGAGATCAAGTACAGTTTTATTGCGATTGTAAAAGAGGCGCTTCATAACGTAACAAAGCACAGTAATGCAACAGTGGTGAAAATTATCATAAGAGAGCATCCGGGATTATATCAGTTGATCGTGGAGGATAATGGGACGAAGGGTCTAAGGAGAGATGATGGACAGATAGCGGATGCATCAAAAGGAATTGGCATCCATAATATGAAAGATCGTGTGGAGACACTCGGAGGAAACTTGCAGATTCAGACAGACGATGGATTCCGTATCTTTATTACGGTACCGAAGAGGGGAGAGATTCTATGAACATTGTGATCGTGGATGACGATATATTGGTCTCCAATGCGCTTAAGACCATATTGGAGATGGGAGAGGATATTACAGTAACAGGGATGGGACAGGATGGAGAAGAAGCTGTTCAGTTGTATGCCAGTCTTAAGCCGGATGTACTGCTGATGGATATCCGGATGAAGAAGATGGGAGGACTTACAGCAGCCAGGGAGATATTGAAAGAGTATCCGGATGCCAGAATTCTGCTTCTGACTACATTTTCTGATGATGAATATATCGTGAAAGCCTTAAAATACGGGGTAAAGGGATACCTTCTCAAGCAGGATTATAATAGTATCCTTCCGGCGATTCGTGCTGTGTATACCGGACAGACTGTGTTCGGGACGGAGATTGTCTCCAAGATTCCTGGGCTTTTGCAGGAGAAGAAGACATTTGACTGGGAGGCATATGATATCAGTGAGAAAGAACTTCATGTCATCTCGCTGGTGGCAGAGGGACTCAGTAACAAAGAGATTGCGAAGGAGATCTTCCTAAGTGAGGGGACAGTACGCAATTATATCAGCAATATTCTTGAAAAGCTGCAATTAAGAGACCGAACTCGGTTGGCGGTCTATTATCTGAATACAATAAAATAATAAAAGGGGTAATGTATGAGAAGAGAAAGAAATTGTACATCCTGTGGAAAGATGCCAGAGGTTGTAACCGTTGATGGGATGATCCAGAGTATAGAGCCGAAGGATTATATCGAAGGATTTGGCGTCTGTCCAGGCTTTTATCTGTTCGAGGGGGCAGTAGCGGTGGCGCAGGGAGTGAGTTTCACTGTACATTCTCAGGGGGCAGCCTCCTGTGAATTATTGCTTTATCACCGGAAAGCGGCAGAGCCATATGCGATACTGCCATTTCCGTCGAGTTATAAGATTGGAAGCGTCTATTCGATGCTGGTATTTGGATTGGATGTGGAAGAATTCGAATATGCTTATCGGCTGGATGGTCCCTATGATCCGGCAAAAGGGCTTCTGTTCGATAAGAAGCATGTACTGCTGGATCCTTATGCTAAGGCGGTTACAGGGCAGAGTACCTGGGGAAAACGCGTTAGCGCGAATGGCTACCGTGCCAGAGTGGTGAAGAATTATTTTGACTGGGGAAGGGATGAAAGACCCAAAATCCCTATGGAGGAATTGGTGATCTATGAGATGCATGTGCGCGGATTTACCAGGATGGCGAAGGATGTGAATGCGCCGGGAACATTCAAGGGGATTCAGGAGAAGATTCCTTATCTGAAAGACCTTGGGGTCAATGCAATCGAACTGATGCCGATCTTCGAATTCGATGAACTGAGTGAGTGCCGTTTTGTGGATGGCAAGGAACTGATGAATTATTGGGGGTATAATACGGTTAGTTTCTTTGCGCCGAATACGAGTTATGCATCAGCCATAGAATATAACCGGGAAGGGACGGAACTAAAAGAACTGGTAAAGACCCTTCATGAAAATGGAATCGAAGTGATTCTGGATGTGGTTTTCAATCACACAGCGGAGGGCGATGAGAATGGACAGTTCATTTCTTTCAAAGGATTTGACAATAATATCTACTATCTTCTGACCCCGGAGGGGAAATATCATAATTTCAGCGGATGTGGGAATACGATGAACTGCAATCATCCCATTGTACAGAATATGATCGTGGACTGTCTGCGTTATTGGGTGTCTGCCTATCGGATCGATGGATTCCGCTTCGATCTGGCATCCATTCTTGGAAGGAATGAAGAAGGGCGTCCGATGGAGAAACCGCCGCTTCTAAGAGCCATTGCCCAGGATCCGCTTCTTAGAGATACGAAACTGATTGCTGAGGCATGGGATGCAGGAGGCTTATACCAGGTGGGGAATTTCCCAGCGTTCAAGCGGTGGTCAGAGTGGAACGGAAGATACAGAGATGAGATGCGAGAGTATCTAAAAGGGGGCTTATGGTGTGGCAAATGGGCGGCACAGAGGCTGATTGGTTCTCCGGATATCTATGATCCGGTGATTCGCGGACGGAATGCGTCGATTAATTTTATTACATGCCATGATGGATTCACCTTGTATGACCTGTATTCTTATAATGAGAAGCATAATGAAGCAAATGGCTGGAATAATGGGGATGGAAGTAATGATAACCGTAGTTGGAACTGTGGTGTGGAGGGAGAGACCGAAGATCCGAGGGTATTGGGACTTCGCAGAAGGATGATAAAGAATGCTTGTGCGGTGTTAATGACTAGCAGAGGGATTCCGATGTTTCTGTCGGGAGATGAATTTTGCAATAGCCAATATGGCAACAATAATGCATATTGTCAGGATAATGAAGTTTCCTGGCTTGACTGGGATTTGCTTGGGAAGAATCAGGATATCTACGGGTTCTTCCGTTATATGATACATTTTCGTAAAAAACATCCATGTATCCAGGGACTTTTAGACCGGGCAAAATGTGGACTGCCGAAGGTAAGTCTGCATGGAGAGATGCCCTGGGAGTCGGATTATGGTGAAGTGGCTAGGGTAATTGCGGCTATGTTCGCAGGATATGAGGAAGCGCGTGGGCAGGATGATATTGTTTATGTTCTGGTGAATGCATATTGGGAACCGGTTGAGGTTGAACTTCCCGGACTTCCGGACCGGATGAAATGGAAATTAGCAGTGAATACAGGAATGACTGGAATCGGATATTATGAAGAATTAAAGACACTTGAGACGAATCGAATCCTTGCGGAAGGAAGGTCAGTGATCATACTGACGTTATCATGAGAAATCAGGCAATATTCCCTAGGATAATCATGTGTCATGTGTTACAATTCTTTTAGTAATTTTGTAAAGGAAAGGCAGTTTTTGTTGGGGTATGCAATTGAGAGGAAAAGAGGCAGATAGAAGCCTGAATATTGACTGGAAGAATTTCTATAAGAATGTATTTGCACTGGTAATTCCGATGGCGGTGCAGAATCTGATCAATGTAGGTGTGACTGCAACGGACGTGGTGATGCTTGGACGTGTAGGGGAAAAAGTGCTTTCAGGTGCATCGCTTGCAGGACAGGTTCAGTTCATTATGACACTGATCTTCTTTGGAATTACGTCGGGGGCGACAGTTTTGACGGCGCAGTACTGGGGGAAGAAAGATACCAGGACCATCGAGAAGATCCTTGGCATGGGGTTATCGGCAGGTCTTGTAACAGCGGCGGTATTCGCTGTGTTGGCGCTTATGATACCGGAGACGCTGCTTCGGATATTTACCTCCGATCCGGAGGTGATCGAGCAGGGAGTGATGTATCTTAGGATTGTGGGAATCTCTTATCTGTTCATGTCGGTAACGCAGATGTATCTGAATATCATGCGAAGCATTGAAAGGGTAATGATTGCTACATTCGTATATTTCATCTCTCTGGTCATGAACATTTTATTGAATGCGGTATTGATCTTCGGTCTGTTAGGTTTTCCGGAACTGGGCATCAGAGGAGCTGCGATTGCAACGCTCTGTTCAAGGATTACGGAGACGCTGATCGTGTTATTATATGCGAGATTCAAGAATAAGGATGTTCATATTCGTCCAGGAGATTTGATACATATCGACCGAGTCTTATTAAAAGATTATATGGTCTATGCCATGCCGGTGGTGCTGAATGAACTGATGTGGGGACTTGGTACCTCTGCGAATACGGCGGTGATCGGTCATCTTGGAAGTGCGGCGGTGGCAGCGAATTCGGTGGCACAGGTGGCAAGGCAGCTTGCAACGGTTGTGGTATTCGGAATCTCGAATGCGACGGCGATCTATCTTGGCAAGACCATTGGAGAACAGAAACTGGTTCATGCGAAAGCCTATGCCAAACGTTTTATATGGCTTAGCCTGATTCTGGGGCTTCTAGGAGGAACCATGATTCTTCTTGCAGTTCCAATCGTGCGGGCTAACATGGCGTTATCGACTCAGGCGCAGGATTATCTGGGCTTTATGTTCTTTGTCATGTTGTATTTTACGGTAGCTCAGGCATTCAACACTACAATGGTTGTTGGAGTCTTTCGGTCGGGTGGTGATACACGCTTCGGTCTGATCATGGATGTGTCAACGATGTGGGGATGTTCCATCTTATTGGGAGCGTTGGCGGCATTTGTTTTCCATGCAGGGGTGCCGGTGGTATATATGCTGTTGATGAGTGATGAACTGATTAAGGTACCGATTACGATCAAACGGTATCTCAGTTATAAATGGTTGCGGAATGTGACCAGGGAAAAAGAAGAATTGGAGGGAATATAAGATGATCGTATTAGACAAGCGGGCGATCGAATCTTTGATTGATCTGAATCAGATGATGGATCAGATCGAAGAAGCATACCGGATCTTCGGGGCGGGGGAATACTACATGCCGCCAAGACCTGTGGTGGAGCATGAGAAGAAACAGTTGATGTATATGCCATGCTATACCAATGAGATTATCGGGACGAAGATCTTATCCATATTTCCGGAGAATGCGGTTTTGGGGCTGCCATCCATTGATGGGGTAGTGCTTTTGAATGATCATACAACCGGTGCTCCGATTGCCATACTGGATGGGCAGACAGTGACAGCTTACCGCACCGGGGCAGTCGGGGGAGTTGGAATCCGTCATCTGTCAAGAAAGGACTGCCATACGGTAGGAATCGTGGGTGCAGGAGTACAGGGCTTCCACCAGGCATTATATGCCTGTGCGGCAAGAGAGATACATACGGTATATATTTATAATCACAGCGACCGTGATCTGACAGAATATCTCGCTAGATTGGAAAAAACTATTGATAACCCGGATACAAAGGTAGTACAATGTAAGACGGTAGAAGAACTGGTTCGTTTGAGCGATATTATCTGTACGACAACACCTGCTACGGAGCCAGTACTGCCAAATGATAAGGATTTGTTAGCGGGCAAATGTATTATCGCAATCGGTTCCTATACGCCCAAGATGCGTGAGATACCGGATGTGATCTGGGATCTTGTGGACAAGGTATATATCGAACTTCCATATGCATGTGAGGAGAGTGGGGACTTAAGTCAGCCGATTGCCGAAGGGCGTCTGACAGAAGACCGGATCGTGCTGATGGATCAGTATCTGGCATCCGGTACCGATGAAGAGACCAATACCAAAAAGACCACATATTTCAAATCCGTAGGAATGGGTCTTTTTGATGTATGTATTGCACAAAAAATTTTAGAAATGGCAAAGGAGAGGTAATTATGAAAGTAGTAGCAACAGAAAAAGCACCAAAGGCATTGGGACCATATTCACAGGGATATGTACATGGCGGAATCTTCTATTCCGCAGGACAGATTCCGATCAACCCAGAGACAGATGCGATTGAGGCTGTAACCATCGAAGAACAGACAGAGCAGGTATGCAAGAACTTAGGGGCAGTTCTTGAGGCAGCCGGAACTTCTTACGACAAAGTTCTGAAGACAACTTGCTTTTTGGCTGATATGGCTGATTTTGCAGCATTCAATGAGGTATATGCGAAGTATTTCACATCCAAACCGGCAAGAAGTTGTGTTGCAGTGAAGACACTTCCTAAGAATGTAAAATGCGAAGTTGAATTGATCGCGGTAGTTGAGTAGAGAATTTAGCGAGATGTTCCGGAACTTAGTGTGAACCACATCGCTGCACTTGAGTTTGATTTTGAATCTTGTGCAGCGATGTTATTATATGAAGAAATGAGGTAGTTATTATGTCAGAAGAACAACAGAATGGCTGTTCATCATCAGATTGTGCAGGCTGTGCGCATGCAGGTTCCTGCAGCAGCAAACCGCAGGATTTCAGAGAGCCAGCGAATCCATTCTCTCATGTGAAGAATGTGATTGCCGTTGTCAGCGGTAAAGGTGGTGTAGGAAAGTCTATGGTAACTGCATCTCTTGCAAGAATGATGAGAGAACAGGGATTCTCCGTAGGTATTATGGATGCGGATATTACAGGACCATCGATTCCTAAGATGTATGGTATCCATGAAAATGCCAAGGGCAGCGAAGCAGGAATGTTTCCTTGTGAGGCAAAAGACGGAACCAGGATTATGTCCGTGAATCTGCTTCTTGAGAATGAGTCTGATCCGGTCATCTGGAGAGGTCCGGTGATTGCAGGAGTTGTAACCCAGTTCTGGACGGATGTTATGTGGGGAGAGTTGGATTATCTCTTCGTAGATATGCCTCCTGGAACTGGTGATGTGCCACTTACGGTGTTCCAGTCTCTTCCGGTGAATGGGGTTGTGATTGTAACATCTCCACAGGATCTGGTACAGATGATTGTGAAGAAGGCTTACAATATGGCAAAGCAGATGAATATTCCTGTATTAGGAATTGTAGAGAACTACAGTTATATGGTCTGCCCTGATTGTGGCAAGAAGATCCCTGTCTTTGGCGAGAGTCATATTGATGAAGTGGCTGAAGAACTTGAGATTCCGGTGCTGGGTAAGATGCCAATCGATGCTGGTTTGGCTGAGGCAGTCGAGAATGAGAAGTTCTATGAGGTTAGTAATGAGTATCTGGCTGGGGCTGTGAATAAGATTTGAGTTTGATAGAGAAAATTGAGTGTTGGAAAGTGTAC